>JAKISM010000080.1 GCA_021648585.1 Devosiaceae bacterium
GCTGAGGCTGATTATCCGCTTGGAGATAGTTTTACCTATACTATTATTGAAAATGATGAGAATGACGCAGTAACTGGAACATTTGCTAGTATAGAAAATAATTTCGCCTTTTTAGATCCAACAATCAACACCAGTGGTGGTGATGGCAATGATGTTGTTTTAACATTGGAGGCGCCAAGCGATACGCCCGATTTCAAACCATTTGCTACCAATGCAAACCAAAGTTCTGTTGCCATAGCGCTTGATAATTTTAATTATGATTCTGCAAATGGGCAAATAGTTCGCAATGCGGTTATTGGTTTGAGCAACTCGCAGGCAGAGGCAGCACTTGTGCAGTTTAGTGGTGCTGATCACGAAGCATCAAGCGGTCTTGGTAATATTATCTCAGGTACGTTCCGCTCAATCATGATGGGTCGAAGCGGCACTATGGGCGGGCGGCAGTTCTAGCTCCCAATCCTCTGCTCTTGGATATGCACAAGCGCCCCAAATAAATAATGAAACCCTTGATGCTATTAATGAGGTTGAAGCTGACGATCAGACATTTTCGCAACCATTCTCTACAATCTGGACTAAGGCCTTTGCCTCATATTCCAGTGTTGATGGAGGAGCTAATTCAGCCGATATTTATGCCTTTAATGCAGGCGTTGTGTTTGGCGGCGAAATTAGCGATCCAAATTTAGGATTATTTGGTGTAAGTGCTGGTTATAGTGGTTCGAAATTTAGCACAATAACCGCAGGTGCTACATCGAAAGCTGATAATTTCCAAGTTGGCGTTTACGGCATGTGGGGATCTGCGGCAACGGCAGAAGCTGGCTGGGGTCTTTCTGGTGCGCTTGATTATACTTATAGCATGTATGAAACTCGCCGCCCAATAAATGTTGGCGGGCTTGATCTTACTGCGGCGGCTGATTATGGCGGCTATTCTATAGGCGGTGAATTCAAAGCACGTTATGGCTTTGAGAGTGAGATTTTTGGAAGCAATTCTATTATCTCGCCCTTTGCTGGGGTTAATTTCCTCAATAGCAAAAATAATGCCTTTAGCGAAACTGGAGCTGGAGCTTTAAATATTTCAGCTACAGAAGCTGATAGCAACCGCATTGCATCTTTACTTGGCTTTGAAATATCAAGTCAGGCAATAATAGGTGAGACACCAGTAAACAGCAGGATTTCAGTTGGCTGGCAACATGAATTTGGTGATGTAAACCAGATAAACAGCTTTAGATTACAAGGTTCGCCAACCCATTTCTTAGTTTCTTCGCCAAAAGAAGCCCGTGACAAATTAGTGCTTAGTGCAGGCCTTGATTTTGCTACCAGTAACAATGCTATGCTCACCCTTTCTGCAAATGGCGAAGCATCAGCCACAAGCCTAGCTTATGGAGGCAGCATATCCTATAAATTGCAGTTCTAAGTAAATTTAGGATGTAAGGCTAAGTTTTAGGATAACTGAGGGCGCAAAAGAACAGCCCCCGCCTTTTGGTGGGGGTTGTTTTATTTTTGTTTAGAAAAGACTGAATAAAACCAAAGCTATTTCAGCCTTGCTCGCACACCAGCACCATAGTCTTTATGAATTTGATCAAATAATTTACATTGACGTTCGATAATTTCTGATTTCACACCACTCATTGCAGCGGCAATATTATCAAACAGGCGTGATTTTTGTCCTTCATCAAATAATTCAAACAATGCACGTGGTTGCGAAAAATCATCATTTCTTACACGATGATCATATCTCGCACCATTGCCGTAAATTCTTAATTCAGGCTCAAGTGCTGATTTTTCTTCGACTGGACCATTGACAGAATTAGGCTCATAATAGGCGTCAACATTGCCGCTCATCTGACCTGTAAAATTCATCGACCCATCTTTATGATAATGATGAACAGGGCATTTTGGCGCATTTACTGGCAACGCTTCATAATGAGTTCCAAGGCGATAACGATGTGCATCAGCATAAGAGAATATACGCGCTTGCAACATTTTATCAGGAGAAAAACTAATTCCTGGAACAACGTTTGAAGGTGAAAACGCTGCTTGCTCAATCTCAGCAAAATAGTTCTCAGGATTGCGATTTAATTGCATTTCTCCAACTTCAATCATCGGATAATCACCATGCGGCCAAACCTTTGTTAGATCAAATGGGTTAAAATCTGCGCACTCAGCTTGAGCTTCACTCATCACCTGAATTTGAAATGACCAACGTGGGAACTCTTCATTTTCAATAGTGCCAAATAGTGCTTCTTGATAGGTTTCACGACTTTGCCCGATTACACCTTCAGATTGTGAATTGGTATAATGTTTGTGCCCCTGAAGAGTTTTGAAATGAAACTTGACCCAGTATCTCTCACCCTTGTCATTCCAAAGAGAATAGGTGTGCGAGCCATAACCGTTCATATGCATTGGTGAAACTGGCAACCCCCTGTCTGACATCAAAATTGTTACCTGATGTAAGCTTTCAGGGGATAGAGACCAAAAATCCCACATGGCGGTTGAAGAACGAAGATTGGTCTTTGGGTGACGTTTTTGGGTATGAATAAAATCAGGGAATTTCATCGGATCACGAACAAAAAACACTGGCGTATTATTACCAACTAAATCCCAATTCCCCTCTTCTGTATAAAATTTAAGCGCAAAACCACGCACATCACGCTCAGCGTCTGCTGCTCCCTGCTCTCCTGCAACTGTTGAGAAACGCGCTAGCATTGGGGTTTTTGCACCTTTTTGCAAAGCCTTAGCCTTTGTATATTTAGAAATATCACCAGTAATCTTTAGCGTTCCATATGCGCCCCAACCTTTGGCGTGAACAACCCTTTCTGGAATACGTTCACGATTTTGGTGAGCAAGCTTTTCCAACAATTGGTAATCCTGCAATAAAACTGGACCACGCTCGCCAGCGCTAAGCGAGTTCTGATTATCTGGAACTGGAGCGCCAGCTGTTGTGGTTAGAATTTTTTTGTCACTCATAATATACTCCTTAAGTTTGTCTGCTCTTATCTTGCTCCATTATTTTTGATAAGTCCAATTGACATTTCTATATTTTTTGATAAGATTTTCTTATCATGCCAATTACACTAAAACAGATGCGTTATGCCATTGCCGTTGAACAAGAGGGGCATTTTGGCCGTGCGGCCGAAGCCTGCCATGTCACTCAGCCAGCCCTATCGCAGCAAATAAGTTTGTTGGAGGAGATTTGCAAGACTTCACTATTCAATCGGGCAAGCAAGCCAGTACGCCCAACGCCTTTTGGGAAAGAATTTATTTCTAAAGCCAAGAATATCCTGTTTGAAACAAATAATTTAATAAGTTTTTCTCTATCTCAGCAGGGAAAACCACATCACCCTGTACGGTTTGGGTTAATCCCGACAATTGCGCCCTATTTATTGCCTGATATTTTCCTTCGCTTGCAAGAAGACTTAAGCGACGTTGAGTTTTCGATTAGCGAAGCAAAAACAGATCAGTTACTTTTGGATTTAGAAGATGGCATGCTTGATATTGCACTAATTGCAACTGAATTGCCTGATAACTCACCCCTGAAATCAGCAGCAATCATTACCGATCCATTTGTGCTTGCAACCAAAATAGACAAACATAAGGGAACAAACCCCATAAAACTTTCTGACTACCCTGCGGAGCAGATACTATTACTAAATGAAGGGCACTGCCTTCGTGAACAAACTCTTCTAGCATGCCAAATAAAAAGCAGTGACACGTTTGCAGCCACCTCATTACCCACCATTATGGAGCTTGTTGCCAATGGAATGGGGGTAACCCTCTTGCCAGCCATAAGCATAAAAAAAGAAGCCAACGATCCTCGCATCAAACTTTTGCCCATTGATTCCCCAGACGCAAAAAGAACCCTTAATCTTATTTGGCATAATGCCACGCCGTTTACCCAATTATTTGGCAATATTGCCGATATTGTTAAGCGTGCTGGCGAAGTACGGCTATCACAGAATTATACATTTTGACAATTCCATTCGAGCAATATGATTTCAATGAAGCGATAGAATCAAATATCCGAGTTGATTTTGGTTATTACTTTTCTTTTTGCTTAGCTACATAAAAAGAATTGGCGCTAAATACCAGCAAAGATAACCAAACTAACATAAAACTAATTAACCTAAGACTATTCAAATCCTCGCCAAAAATAAAAACAGCAGTTAAAAAATGCATTGAGGGAGCAAGATATTGTATCATGCCAATCGTTGTGAGGCGCAAGCGACGAGCAGCATATGCGAACATCAAAAGCGCTATTGCGGTGATTGGGCCAGTTAATATTAAATAAGCCAATTTTAATGGATCTGCATGAACACCAAACCCAAAACTATAAAGAATATAGGCTAAGTAAACTAGCGCAAAAGGCAACATAAGCAGGGTTTCTATAAATAATCCCGGAGCTGAGCCAACCGAAACCGTTTTGCGTAAATATCCATAGACACCAAATGTAATTGCCATTGTCATCGCTGCAACTGGAAATGCGCTAAGCCCGACAGTTTGAATAATAATCGCAATAATCGCAATTACAATAGCCAGCCATTGCCAGCGATTTTGCTTTTCACCCAAAAACATCATGCCAAGCGCAACACTTACTAATGGGTTAATAAAATAAGCCAAAGATACATCAAGCACCTTATCATTCTCAACCGCCCAAATAAAAACCAGCCAGTTAATAGCCAAAAGAATAGCTGAGAGAAAAATTACAAACAAAGTTCGCTTATCCCTTAACGCTTGCGCAACCTCGCCCATTCGCCCTTGAGCTTTAAGGATAATACCAACAAATACCAGCGACCAAATAACCCGATGTGCCACAATAGTTGGCGAACCTACCCCATCAAGCAGGCGAAAAAATAGCGGAAAAACGCCCCAAACACCATAAGCGCCAAAGGCTGCAAATATCCCATTTTTAGATTTTTTATCTTGATTTTTTGAGAAAGAATTTTCCATAATTATCTCATTACACAAAATAAAACAACAAACCAATCAAACTAATTGATTAGCGTATCAACCCTTGTGATTTGAAAATTTAATACCCATATTGATATTTATCAAACAGATAATTGTTTGTTTCAAATACCCTCATTTACAAAACACTTGAAAGAGGAGATATGACATGAAACCTATTATTACATGGATATTAATCACCAATGGTTATCGCTCTCGAGTTATTGAGCATAGCGCTGTTGGCTCGGGCTTAAAAGAAGTTAAGGGCATGGAATTATCTGATGAGGTTCTATCAATGTCTGAAATTATGGCGGACAAGCCAGGTCGCTCATTTTCAACCGCTGGCACTTCTCGCTCCGCTATGCAGCAACGCACCAATCCTGTTGATAAACGAGAAGCTGACTTCATTCGCTTAGTTGCTGATAATTTGAACAAGAAATTTAGCAATAAGGGTTTTGATCGCTTAATAATTTTTGCAAGCCCTAGTTCTATGGGTGATTTGCGCAAAGTGCTTAGCGAGGATTTGCAAAATACTATATATGCAGAAATAGACAAAGACCTAACCAAAGTGCCAAATGATCAAATAGCTAAGCATCTTAAGGATGTTATGGTGGTTTAAAATAATTGGCTTGGTTTTTTAGGTTGTCATGCTTGTTTGGGCAAATACTCTTAAAAAATTCCCGCCAATTATTTTAGCAACTATTTTTTCGCTCATATTGCGCTTCAATAAGCCGCCAACTATCAATGGCATTTTTTGATAATTCTCCCACACGGGTTTATAATTTGCGTCCATATCAGTTCCAAGCGCTACATGATTTTCTCCTAATATATCAATAAGTTCTTCGATTCTATCAAGATATTGATCAAGGTTATTCAAGCCTATGCCAGCAGGCCAAGCCGAAATAAAGCCACCACTCTCAACAATCGCTTGTGCAAGCTGTTTTGAAATAAACCTTGGGTGAGATAAATCAGGTGTTTGAATATGCGTATGGGTTGCGACAACTGGTTGTTTTGCTAATTTTAGAGCATCAAAAGCCGCTTTTTCTGTTGCGTGTGAGAGATCCACCATAATACCTGCTTTTTGCATTTCTAAAAATGCCTCCCTACCAAAACCGCTCAATCCATTATGTACTGGCTCAGCGGTCATAGTATCACCAATTATTCCGCCCTTTACAAAATGAATTAAAGTAACAATGCGAACCCCATCATCATGGGCAATATTTACACGGCTTAAATCTCCTGCCAAAAAATCTGCCCCCTCCACCGAAAATATAGCACCCGGTTTTCCAGTAGCTTGCGCCTTTGCAATATCGTCTGGCTCTAGTACCTTATAGACAAGATTCTGATCAACCAGCGCTTGCAGGTTTTTAATTTGCGCTTGATAAAATGCCCATGCCTCACCCTCATCAAAAGGCCGCACCGAGGCCAAATATCCATCAACCACATTGAGCACTGGGAAATCTGCAACAGCAGAAAAACTCGCCGCCGCCATGCCTCCAGCTACCATATCGGCAATCGCTCGCTCTTCAAATGTGCCAAGTGCTGCATAAAGACGCAATTTCCAAGGTAAGTTTTGCGCATCTTGTGTAAATGTACGGCCCGGATGTGCGTGGCTATCTATTGCTGGATTAGCAGCAAGAAAGGCCATAGCATTAGCCAATTCTTCTTCGCTTAATTCAAAGCCAACTTCAGCCTCTGGTGGAAACATCTGCCGAAAAAGCGGATATCCCGCAACACCCAAACCTCCAACAAGTGCAAATGCACCACCGCCAAGAATTATCCTTCGTGAAACCATTTTATATCCCCTTTATAAGGTCAATAGTTTCATATAACTAATGAAACTAACTCAATCTGTTAAGCGCTTCGGCAAGCTTATCTCGTTTTTCACTAGCATCATTTTTGCGCTTGCGCTGATCTTCAATCACATGCTCGGGCGCTTTTGAGGTAAAATGCTCGTTACTTAGTTTTTTATCAACGCCATCAATTTCAGCTTGTAGTTTCGCAATGCTTTTATTTAGGCGTGCTTTTTCTGCTTCGATATCAATCACATCACCAAGCGGTAGCCCAAAGGTCGCCTCTCCTTGCACAAATTGTGCTGAATTGGCTGGCACGTTTTTGCTAAACTCGATATTTTCAATTCGTGCAAGTCGCTTTATTGCTGCCATTTGCGAATTTACTTTAGAGCGAGTTTCTTCCCCCTCCCCTACAATATGAAGTGGAATTTTTGCGCTGGCTGGCACGTTCATTTCGGCTCGCACCGATCGAATAGATGTGATGAGAGCAATCAACCAGCTTATTTCTGCATCCGCTTTTTCATTTTCTAAACCAGCAAGTTCTGGCCAAGATGAGATGATTAGCATTTTTTCTCTCGATGCGCCATCTTGCCCTGTTTGCGCCCAAAGTTCTTCGGTAACAAACGGCATGAATGGGTGCAATAATTTTAGAATTTGATCTAGCGTAAATGCCGCCGTTGCACGAGTTTCAGCTTTTGCCGCTTCGTCCTCGCCACCAAATAAAGGTTTTGCCAATTCGATATACCAATCGCAAAACTTGTTCCACACAAATTCATAACAAGCATTTGCCGCTTCGTTAAAACGAAACTCTTCTATGGTTCTAGTAACATCATTTACCGCTCGAGAAGCCTCACCAATTATCCATTGGTTTAGCGGATTTTTTACCGCTTTAGGATCAAAATTTTCAACTCGCTGGCAATCGTTCATTTCTAAAAAGCGAGCTGCATTCCAAATTTTTGTAACAAAATTACGATAGCCCTCAACACGAGGTAATGAGAGGCGAATGTCCCTGCCCTGCGCCGCCATTGCCGCCAAAGTAAAGCGAGTTGCATCCGCTCCATATTCATCAATTAATTCAAGCGGATCAATCACATTGCCCTTAGATTTTGACATTTTTTGCCCCTGCTCATCACGCACAAGCGCATGAACATAGACTTTTGCAAAAGGCTCTTTTTCCATAAATTCAAGCGAAAGCATCATCATTCTGGCAACCCAGAAAAAGATAATATCAAAGCCTGTTACCAAAACAGAGGTTGGATAGTATTTTTTCAATTCGTCTGTTTCATCTGGCCAGCCAAGTGTTGAGAACGCCCATAGACCAGAGGAGAACCATGTATCGAGAACGTCTGGATCACGCCAAATAGGTCGAATCGGACCATCTCTTGATGAATAATTATCAAGCAATTCCATTGCTTCTTGGCGATTGGCAACAAGTTTCACTGGTTGACCACCATAATATTCAGATGCCGCCACCATAGCTTCATTCTCAGTTTTGAAAACTAACTGATGATCTGGCGCATGTGTATTGTAGTGAATTGCAGTCCTAGTAGCACTATTTACGTGAATACAATACCATGCCGGAATTTGATGACCCCACCATAATTGGCGAGAAATGCACCATGGCTGAATATTATCCATCCAATGATAATAAGTGTTTTTCCAATTATCAGGAACAAATTTGGTGCGCCCTTCACGAACCGAAGCGGCGGCTGGTTTTGCTAGAGTTTCAGCTTTCACATACCATTGCTCGGTTAGCATTGGCTCAATCACCACGCCTGACCTATCGCCAAATGGCTGAGCGATTATTTTTTCTTCTACTCCACGATAAAAGCCAAGTTCTTCAATTTCTTTTAGCACCAGCTTACGTGCCACAAATCTATCAAGCCCTCTATAATGCTCAGGCACATTATTTTCTGGCGTAACAATCATTTTCGCTTCGCTATCCATAAATGGAATTAGCGGAATATTATTGCGTCTTGCGACCTCAAAATCATTAAAATCATGCGCACCAGTAATTTTCACCGCACCTGTGCCAAATTCAGGATCGGGATATTCATCGGCAATGATTGGAATTTCACGCTCGGCGATTGGCAGGCGCACCATTTTTCCGATTAGGTTTTTATATCTCTCATCAGAGGGGTGAACCGCCACCGCACCATCGCCAAGCATGGTTTCGGGGCGAGTGGTAGCAATCACAATTTCGCTTATGCCGTCAACTTCGCCGTTCACCAATGGATAGGCGAATGACCACATGTGACCATTTACATCTTTTTGCTCTACTTCAAGGTCAGAAATTGCGGTTTGAAAGGTTGGATCCCAATTTACCAAGCGTTTATCCTTATAAATCAAACCCTTTTTATGCAGCTCAACAAAGACTTTAACTACGGCCTCTGATAGTCCTTCGTCCATCGTAAAACGCTCTCGTGACCAATCACATGACGCTCCAAGTCGGCGCAACTGATTAAAAATCGTACCGCCACTTTCTTCCTTCCATTCCCAAACTTTTTTAATAAATGCCTCACGTCCCATCTCTTTACGGCTAGGCAAACCTTGTTCGGCTAATTGACGCTCAACCACCATTTGCGTTGCAATGCCAGCATGATCCATACCCGGTTGCCAAAGCACATCTTTGCCTCGCATTCGCTCAAAGCGAATTAAGATATCTTGAATTGTGTTATTTAGCGCATGACCAATATGTAGCGAGCCTGTAACATTTGGTGGTGGAATTACGATTGAATATGGCGTTGCGCCTTCGCTTGCACCAGCGCCAGCTTTGAATGAGCCTGCATCTTCCCATGCTTGATAAATACGGTTTTCAGCACTTTTGGGTTCATATTTTTTTTCAATCATAAAATAAGCTCATTCATTAAAACATCACGCTAAAGCAAGAAATATACAATATTTCTTATAATGCCAAGCAAAGAAAGCTGCTTGGCTATAATTTTTTTGGGAAATTATTAAAATTGCGCTTAACGACCACGTGAAAGCCGCTCGACTTCCTTACGAACCGTGTTTTCAACTATTGAGGGCAGATTTTCATCTAGCCATTCTTTGAGCATCGGGCGTAACATTTGCCTAATCATGTTTTCTATAGTGAGATCTTTATCATCAAACCCAAAAGCACCCAACTTAGCAAAAGCACCACTAACAACAGCTGCTGTTGCTGGCTCTAATAGTTGTTCAGCCATATCCGCAGAAAGATCAGGATCAGGCAATGATGGCGCTGGCGCAGAGATTTTCTCTGGCTCTGGTTCATTAACTTCATCATCAAAAGAAATATCATCAGGCACAACTAATTCAGATAAATCTTCCTCAGGTTTTAAGACAAGCTCATTTTGCTCTGTAGGACTAAATTCAATATTATCAGATTCATCAGTAACAATTTGCTCAGAAGTCAATTCAAGAGCATCTTCAGCTTCTTGCGCTGGATTTTCTAATTCTGCTTCTTCTGCACTTTTATTGCTCACTGTTGTTTCTTTTTCAGCCTCGTTTGCGTTTTCACTACTCTCATCGACATCATCATCTGCAATTATTTGCCTAATTGACGATAGGATTTCATCCATCGATGGTTCTTTTGCTGCAGGTTTATTCATTACTCTATACCCGTATTCTGACCTGAAAATTGATTCGCTGGCTTTTATACTAGCCTATTTTCATAGGAATGAAAAAGCACCAAATAGCTTTTCAACATTTCTCTAAGAGGGATAATTATATATTCATAAGAAAAGCAACTGCAAAAATATGCAAAACACCAATTTATAG
>JAKISM010000081.1 GCA_021648585.1 Devosiaceae bacterium
TTTATTTCAACAACATATTCCATTCCAGAAATAACCTGCCCAAACACTGTATAATTATTGTTCAAAAATGCTGCGTCGCCAAAGGTGATAAAAAATTGCGAATTGGCGCTATTTGGATTATTCGAGCGAGCCATACCTAAAGTACCACGCACAAATGGCTCACTAGAAAACTCAGCTTTTAGGTCAGGCAAATCCGAGCCGCCCATGCCTGTTCCAGTCGGATCGCCAGTTTGCGCCATAAATTCTTCAATCACCCGATGAAAAACTATGCCATCATAAAAACCATCATTAGCAAGAGTGGCAATGCGATCTACATGTTCTGGTGCTACATCACACCAAAGTTCAATTTCAACTTTGCCAGATTTAAGCTCTAAAGTAAGCGGAATAACATCACGCTCATTTTCACTATTAGAAAAATCTTGCTTGGCACAAATTCCGCTATAGGCAAGTTTTTCTAGTGGCTCTTGTTGCTGTGTGCCAAACGGAGAAAAGCGAAACAACAAAAATGCTGCAAAGAGAATTACGAAACCAAGGATTAGATAACCCTTTAGGTTTGAAGTTTTATTAGGATTTTCACTCATTATTGATTTAGCGCCTTTAACACGATTGCTGGAACAAAGGCGGAAACATCACCGCCCATCTCAGATATTTGGCGCACTAATGTTGCTGAAATATGGCGAACATGTGGGCTTGATGGCACAAAAACCGTTTGTAAATCTGGTGCCATTTGCGCATTCATGCCAACCATTTGCATTTCATAATTATAATCTGTTGTATCACGCAAACCACGAATAATTAATTTAGCCGAAAAAGAACGTGCCGCTTCAATCATTAATCCGCTAAATTCAACATATCGAATATCAGTATTATTGCGTTTGCCAATCGGATTTGAGGTTTGCTTTAGCAATGCAATGCGATCTGCATAACTAAGCAGTCCATTTTTTTCTGAATGCACGCCTACCCCAATATAAAGAGTATCAACTAATTTGCAGGCTCTTTCGATAACATCGATGTGGCCGTTGGTAACTGGATCAAATGATCCGGGATAAAATCCCACTAATTTGCTCATAATCGGGTTCTTTCACTTCTATTTAATTTTGGCAAGTAATATCGAATCACTATCAGATTTTTATTAAGATTTTTAGCTTTTGATATTTTGTGATTAATATCCTTCATTTATCATTCAGGATGACATCCGCATATTTGTTCATTTCCTCTAGTTGTCACCTTGAGCGTAGCCGAAAGGTCTAATATCCTCTCGTTGCGCTAAAATTATCTAACTTTCGCTATTATTATCCTCTTCTTTATTAGATAAATCATTCGCTTCTTGTTCTCCCTCACCCCATCATTCTCATCTTCTTCTGGCTCAGAAATACGCTCAACCGAAACAACCTTTTCACCCTTCGCCGTATCAAGCACAATAACGCCCTGCGTGGCTCGACCAGCAACACGAATACCCTCAACTGGCACACGAATGAGTTTGCCGCCATCAGTTACCAACATGATTTGATCGTCATTTTCAATTGGAAAAGAAGCAACAATCGGTCCGTTTTTATCGGTAATAGCCATGCCTGTAATGCCTTTTCCTCCACGACCCGTAACCCGATATTCATAGCTTGAAGAGCGTTTGCCATAGCCATTTTGAGAAATTGCAAGAACGAACTGCTCTGCCGCTCCCATCATTGCATAGCGCTCTGAATCTAATAATGGCGCTTCACCTGTTTCTTGCTCAACATTACTCTCATCACTTTCGCCACGCATTGCCCTACTCATTTTAATATAAGAGGTACGCTCTTCTGGTGTTGCGTCAAAATGCTTTAAGATAGACATAGAAATAATATTATCTTTATCTGCCAATCTTATACCACGCACACCCATAGAATTGCGGCTTTGGAATACTCGAACATCGCCGACATTAAAACGAATTGCCTGACCTAGCGCCGTTGTTAGCAACACATCATCTTTCGCATCACAAGTTTCAACCCCAACAATACCCTCATTCTCATCTAGCTTCATGGCAATTTTACCGTTTGCCCGAACACCAACAAAATCAGCCAAACTATTGCGCCTAACTGTGCCTTTTGTGGTAGCAAACATAATATCGAGATCACCCCAACTATCCTCATCTTCTGGCATTGGCATTATCGACGTAATGCGCTCGCCTTGATCTAGCGGCAACAGGTTTATCAAGGCTTTGCCACGTGCATTAGGAGCAGAAAGCGGAAGTCGCCAAACTTTAAGAACATAAGCAATGCCATTTGATGAGAAGAATAATACTGGCGTATGCGTGTTGGCGACAAATAATCTTGCCACAAAATCCTCATCACGAGTTGCCATGCCAGCACGTCCTTTGCCGCCACGTCTTTGCGCCCGATATGTCGAAAGCGGAACTCGTTTAATATAACCAGCATGAGAAACCGTAACCACCATTTCTTCACGAGCGATAAAATCTTCATCGTCCATATCAGCGGCATAATCAGTTATTTCAGTTAGGCGAGGTGTTGAGAACTGATCACGAACTTCTCTTAGTTCATCACGAATTATGTTTAATACTCGCTCACGTGAGCGTAAAATATCAAGATAATCGGTAATTGAGCCACCAATAGTCGCTAATTCATCACCAATTTCATCACGACCAAGCGCTGTTAATCTAGCAAGGCGCAAATCAAGAATTGCTTTTACTTGTTCTTCAGATAGCTTAAATGTGCCATCATCAAGCACCTTATGACGAGGGTCATCAATCAACTCAATTAGCGATATCACATCACTAGCTGGCCAGTTGCGCTCAAGTAGTTTTTCCCTAGCCTCCGCCGGAGTTTTTGAAGAGCGAATTATTGCAATCACTTCATCAACATTGGCAACAGCAACTGCCAAACCAACCAAAATATGCGCTCTATCACGAGATTTGTTCAAAAGGAATTTCGCACGTCTCGTAACGACTTCTTCTCTAAAGCTAACAAATGCCTTTAAGATTTGCGTAACATTCATTAGTTCTGGCTTGCCGCCATTTAGAGCTACAAAATTACAACCAAATGAAGTTTGCAATGGTGTTAGGCGGTAGAGCTGATTTAGAATGACATCAGCCACACCATCACGCTTTATTTCAACTACAACACGCATTCCCTGACGATCAGATTCATCACGAATATCAGAAATACCCTCAATCTTCTTATCCCGAACCAGATCAGCGATTTTTTCAATCATTGAGGCTTTGTTCACCTGATATGGTATTTCGGTAATAATTATCGCATCTCTATCTTTGCGAATTTCTTCAACCTTCACCACACCACGCATCATTACCGAGCCACGCCCTGTTTCAAAGGCTGAGCGAATTCCTGCTCGTCCCAAAATTATTCCACCAGTTGGAAAATCAGGGCCCGGCATAATTTCTAACAATTCATCAACAGATATTGCTGGATTATCAATAAGCGCTAGGGTTGCATCAATAGTTTCGCCAAGATTGTGCGATGGGATATTAGTCGCCATACCAACCGCAATACCGCCACCGCCATTCACTAACATATTTGGAAAACGTGCAGGCAGAACAGATGGCATTCTTTCAGAGCCATCATAATTATCTACGAAATCAACCGAATCTTTGTCCAAATCTGCAAGCAAAGAGCCAGTAACCTTTTTCATGCGCACTTCAGTATAACGCATTGCCGCTGGCATATCGCCATCGACTGAGCCAAAATTGCCCTGCCCATCAACAAGCGTTAAGCGCAAAGAAAAATCCTGCGCCATACGAACCAAAGACATATAAACCGCGGCATCACCATGCGGGTGATATTTACCAATAACATCACCAACCACACGAGCTGATTTTTTATATGGTTTATTAAACTCATAACCAGCATCGTGCATGGAATATAATATGCGCCTATGCACGGGTTTTAGCCCATCACGAACATCTGGCAAAGCACGCGAAACAATTACGCTCATTGCATAATCAAGATACGACTTACGCATCTCATCGGTAATAGAAATTGGCACTATATTAGATGGCAATTTAGTGCCTTCTTGAGCCTCATTATCATCATTTTCTGGAATATCGTTCAATTTATTGATTCTCTTGTTATTAACTGGTTATTTCTAACCTATTTTAGGGCGCATGGCTAATTATTGCGTGCTTTTTGGCAAAAGTTTTAGCACTCATCCACAAGAGATATTAAATTAACATTATGGTTAGAAACTACCTATAGATTATCTTTAGAATCAGTCTTTCTGGTCACAATTATTTCACTTATTCTCTTTGTGCTTTACGAAAGCTGAGATTAACCCTACGAATCTTAAAAAGTATAATTTTTTTGATTCTTTAGCTGGAGCAAATTATTGTCAATCGGGTTTGGATTTGAGCGCTTAGGGCTTCTTACATTAAAATATCCAATTAGGGTTGCGCTGGTAGTGCTTGCTTTTACTGTACTTACCCTGTCTCAAATTCCAAAAATTTCAATAGACAGCGATATTATGCGCATCTATAATAATTCTGGTGAGTATTTTGATCGTTATGATGATCTTTCAAAGAGCTTTGGCACATTTGAAAACGACGCCTATGTTTTAGTTTCTTCCCCAAATCTTGCTGATCCAAAGACCATTGAAATATTACGTGAATTATCCTTCGATTTAGAGTTAACCTCTTATGCGGTGGGTACATTAACACCATTTTCTTTACGCCGCCCCACAGATGAAGGCAGTGGTTCTGTTCCTGCGGTTAGCCAAAACATGCAGAGCAAAGAAGAAGTTAGAGCTAAATTGCTAGATCTTCGAGAAAACGATGAAATAATGCGTAATCTCATTGGTGAAGATCTTGATTCCATAGTTATGATTATGTTCCCCGATCAAGAACTCACTAAGGGCAAGGGCGAACAGGCAATGCTTGATGAGTTAAATGAGTTAATTTTAGAATATCAATCAAGTGATATTCATATTGAGTTGACTGGGCAACCTGTGTGGAAAGCTGAAATGCTTAGAGCTACAATTAATGATCAAATTAAGTTTTCAACTATAGGTTTCTTAATTGGCGCACTAATGTCCCTAATCGCTCTAAGGAGTTTTTGGGGTGCAATTTTAGCTACTCTAACACCTCTTTTATCGGTGATTTGGGTTATGGGATCTGTAATATTATTATTTGGTTCTTTCACCTTCCTGACCAATGTAGTTATCACATTAGTATTAGTCATTGCTTTTGCTGAAAGCATGTACTTTTGCTTTACTTGGCTTAGACTGTGGAATGAAGGCATGGAGCCAAATGAAGCAATTACTCAGACATTGCTACGCATAACTCCAGCAGCAGCTCTAACTGCAATAACAACAATGGTAGCATTTTTAAGCCTTACTATTGCGCAGGGCGATGGTATTAAAGAGTTTGCTTATTCAGGATTTATTGCTGTTGCAGTTTCTTTTATAACATTAGTTACCTTCTTGCCGCTTGCATTAAAACTTGCGCTTAAACTTGGCTTTAAAGCCCCAAAGAAAATGTCGATAGCGGTTCAAGCTCCAATTCCTGTTGCTAGATTTTTAACAAATAAATATGCTAAACCTATATCAATCATCTCGATATTAGTTATGTTGGCATTATTATTCCCCCATTTTGCGCTTGAGCCACGCTTTGATTTTAAGGATTATTTGCCCAAAGAATCTCAAGCCCTTAGCACCGCACAAGGAATTGATGAAAATGTTGGAGGTGTCGCGCCAATTTATATAAAAATTCCGCTTAAAGGCGGTATGGAGAACGTAACAGACGATGACTTTTTAACCATTCAAAAAGTCCATGCAATTTTAGAAGAAAATATCGGCAAGGGCAAAGTAATTTCCGCCGCTAGTTTTTCAGCCTATTCTGATCTTGGGTTTTCTAGAGAGCGTATTTTCAGGGCAGTTGGGCCATTTCTTAAACGTCGCTTTATTACTGATGATGGCAATTATGCTTTGGTAACAGGGTTTTTGCCTACATTATTAGAATCAAATAAACTTCGAGAAATCGTTATATCGACAGATAAGGCACTAATTGATGCTGGAATTACGGACGCAAAAGTTTCTGGTTTTAATGTGCTTAGTGCCTTTACTTCAACGGATATTATTCGCTCTTTAAGAAATGGTCTAACCATCGCTATCCTAATTAACATACTTATTATTGGACTAGCATTTCAATCATGGCGAATTGCACTAGTAGCGATTATTCCAAATTTCTTGCCTATTTTAGGTACTGAGCTATATCTATATACTTCGGGGGCTGGCTTACAATTAACAACTGTCATAGCGCTAACCATTGCTTTTGGCATTGCCGTCAATGACACTATTCATTTCCTTGCTTCTTATATGCACGCTCGAAAAAATGGGTTTGAGCATCAAGTGTCAGTAAATTTAGCACTAAAGAATATTGGCCCTGCATTAGTTGCCACCACGCTTATTCTTTGCGCTGGCACATTTGTTGTAATTTTTTCTACTTTACCGCAAGTTGCCCTATTTGGAACACTTCTAGTTATCACATTCGTACTTGCATTGCTTGCTGATTTATTTATCTTACCAGCACTGCTAATCGCCGGGGGGCGATTTTTCAAATCCGTTGGAGCCAACAAAAATGACCTTACTAAATAAATCAATTCGCTACTTCTTTGCCTTTGCAGCTATTTCATCTGTATTTTTTATCATTCCTTCTTTCGCATCTAATGATGATGCTAGTTTGTTACAATCTTATATTGGAACTTGGAAAGGGCTTGGGGAAATAGCTCGGGATAATGGCGATGTTGAAAGTGTAAAATGTAAAGTGGACATCATCAAATCTAAGCAAGGGAGAGTTGGATATAAGGGGCGCTGTGCTTTTGCTGGTGGTAATTTTTCAATAGCTGGCACGATGGCATATATTGCAGAAAAAGAACGCTTTGAGGCAGTCATGTCATCAAGCACTTCATTTTCTGGTGTAGCTATTGGCAAGCGTGATGGCGATAGTCTTGTGTTTGAACTGAGTGATAAAAATGCTGATACTGGCGATAGTTTTAAAATTGATTCTGATATCAGCCTTATTGATGGTGAATTATCGATTGGCTTTACAGCAGAAAATATCACCACAGGTAGAGTGATTAAGGTTGCAATTCCGTTCAAAATGTAATAATAAAAAAGGTTGCAACTTTTATTTTGTGACAGCCTGATTAATCATTTTAACAAAATATGCGTACGTTGTCATTCTGAACAAAGTGAAGAATCTTTAACTAGGAGTCCAAGATACTTCGCTTCGCTCAGTATGACACTTAGCGTTTACCATTTAGCGTGAATAAAATTCCACAACCAAATTTGGTTCCATTTGAACTGGATATGGCACATCAGCTAAATTTGGCACAGAAACATATTTTGCGCTCAATTTCTCATGATTTGCTTCAACATAATCAGGCACATCACGCTCAGCTAGTTGTGTCGCTTCAAGCACAAGTGCAAGTTGCTTAGATTTTTCTTTAATCTCAACAACATCACCAGCCTTAAGGCGGTATGATGGGATATTGACCTTGTTGCCATTAACCAGAACATGACCATGATTTACAAATTGGCGAGCCGCAAAAACCGTTGCAACAAATTTTGCACGATATACTAGCGCATCAAGACGGCTTTCCAAAAGACCGATAAGGTTTTCACCTGTATCACCCTTAATACGAACAGCTTCACTATAAAGACGCTTAAATGATTTTTCGGTAATATTGCCGTAATAGCCCTTTAGTTTTTGCTTAGCACGCAACTGAAGACCAAAATCAGAAAGTTTAGATTTGCGACCTTGTCCGTGCTGACCCGGGCCGTATGAGCGAGTATTTACTGGAGATTTTGGGCGACCCCAAATATTTTCACCTAAACGGCGATCAATTTTATATTTTTGTGAATGACGCTTCGACATCATAGCTCCTTTCAAGAACATTATTAAGAAAGATACCACGCCCTCCTCTGCTTTAGGTTTAACCCCAAAACCGACAGGCTCCAAATTTAATCAGGAAGACCTCGGGTGCGCCTATATTTCACTTAAAAAGCAAGCAATAGGTTTGCGCTTTTTATGGGCAAAAATCATATATGTCAAGCAAACAGAAATATTTGATTTTGATCAGCATTGCTTTCATCAGTTCTGTTTGACAGAACCCCTTTTACGTACTAGCTTGAGTGTGTGATACACATACCTTTGCCAACAAAGAGAACTAAAATGACACAAACACTAGAGCCAATATTTCCGGGTGAGATTTTGTTAGAAGAATTCTTAAAGCCTAATAATATTAGTCAAGAGC
This sequence comes from Devosiaceae bacterium, assembly GCA_021648585.1. Classification (GTDB taxonomy): domain Bacteria; phylum Pseudomonadota; class Alphaproteobacteria; order Rhizobiales; family Devosiaceae; genus S141-66. The sequence goes on from JAKISM010000081.1 coordinate 8,256, forward strand.
AATTATCGCGTGATATTGACGTGCCAAAAAGCCGCATCTCCAATATTATACATGGGCAAAGAGCAATAACAACAGACACAGCCCTGCGCCTCTCCGCCTATTTTGACACAACACCAGAATTTTGGCTTAACCTACAATCAGAATATGAATTACGCCTCGCACGCCAAACTACTTGGCCTGAGATTGAGCCACGGATTAGGAAGTTTAGTTAGGGAGCGTTATAAAGCTATCAAGATAAAATAAACTAATTTGGGCATTTAAAAGAACCGCAATAATTCATCCTAAAATTTATTTTTATTTAGAGTCTCTTTAATAAATTCTTTTGCAGCTAGTAGACTTGGAAATTGTTTATCACGAATAAAAAAACCACCGTTGCCCCGATATATTTCAATATTCATGAAAGTGTCTGCAAGTATTCTATCATCTATTCTTGAAGTAGTTTTAGGGTGATTTGATGACTGATCAGCCTTTTCCTTACCTAAATATACTTCAGACTTCAATGTTTGCTTGTTTTCTTTAATCTTAGCTATTGTTTCTGAGCTTTCTTTATCCTTCAAAGCTATATGTTTTAATAACTCTTGCATCATTTCAGCAGTATCAACATTTGCCCTAGCACTTTGTGTAAATGCAACAATTAATAACCCAGCCACAACAATACCAACAAAAGGCAACAATACTAGAACATTAGTATTTAAAGAAATTATAAAAAAAATCACTCCAACTAACACCATGATCCAACCAAGAACTCCAATCAACTGAAACATCACTTGAGCGACAGAGTAAGATCTATTGAAACTGCGCATATTATTTCCCCTAAATTAGCAAACTTTAATCAATCATAATTACATGAATAATATAATCTATAGCTCTCTCTGCAAGCATTTGCAAACTCACTATTTCCCCTTCTCATGCCTTCTTTCAAGCGCCGCAATAACCCCACGAAAAGTCCTCACTTCTTGCGCATTAAACTTTGCCCGATTTAGCATATTGCGGATATTTGTAACCATTGAGGGGCGTTTTTCTGCTACTGTGAAAAAACCAGCGTTATCTAGTGCGCCCTCCAAATGTTCAAACATGCCTGTAATTTCACCCTTACTCGCTGGCTCGCCTATGGTTTCTTCAAACGGCAAAGGCTCATTTGCATTTTTTGCCCGCCGCCATTCATAAGCTAAAACCAGAACCGCTTGCGCAATATTTAGTGAAGCAAATGCCTCCTCAACTGGCAGGGTGACAATCGCATCACTAAGCGCAACTTCTTTATTATTTAGCCCCCAGCGCTCACGCCCAAATAACAATCCTGCCTTTTGCCCTTTAGCAATAGTTGCAACCATTTTTGTTGCCGCCTCATCAGGGCCAATCACTGGTTTGAACATATCTCGCTTGCGTGCCGTTGTTGCAAATAGCAGCGAAATATCAGCAACCGCTTCCTCAACAGTTTCAAAAACCTGCACCCGCTCAATTACATGATCCGCTTTGGCGGCAGCATTTGCCGCCCTTTCGCTAGGCCAGCCATCTCGTGGGTTTACCAATCGCAAATCCCACAAACCAAAATTTGCCATAGCCCGTGCCGCCGTGCCAATATTCTCACCTAATTGCGGCTCGCACAAAATTATCACTGGCGTTGGTGATAGGTTTATTTTCTTTGTTCTGTCCGTTCCAGCCATTTTATTCCAAACTTCTTTTGCTAGGGTCAATGCCTAGTAACAAAGAGAGCAAATTGTTTCAAGAGTTCGTGAATGATATAAGCACAACTTGCAAAGAGCTTTTGCTTGTGCCAGCCTAATTTAACATAAAGGAGATATATAATGACAAAATCAGGGAGTTGCCATTGCGGCAATGTAAAATTTGAAGTTAGCAGCGAACCACTAGCAATGAAGCAATGCCATTGTAATGCTTGCAAACGCCTTACTGGCACAGGCCATAATGTGCAGGCATTTTTTAACAAAGATGATGTCAAAATCAAAGGCGAAACCAGCACCCATAAATCAACATCTGATGCTGGCAATATTCGCACTCGCCATTTTTGCCCAAATTGCGGCTCACGGCTTTTCGCTTATAATTCTGCTATGCCTAATGCTATTGGCATTCCTGCTGGCTCTTTTGATGATAGCTCATGGTTCAAGCCAGAGGTAATTCTTTATAATTCTGATCGCCCAGCTTGGGATACAATAGATGAAACGATTGAAACCCATGATTTAATGTAGATCCTACCCTTTGACTATAGTAAATCT
>JAKISM010000082.1 GCA_021648585.1 Devosiaceae bacterium
TCTGGATCAAACATTAAAGCGTCGATCAAACCCTCTCTTTTTGTTAGCTTAAAGGGCTGGATTTTTAGTGAAAGTTTTGAGTTTAGTTTTTCAATGGCCTTATTTGCACGACGACGAAAAAACCAGCGAACGGAAGGCGCAAGCAAACGATCAATTAGCCCAAAAAGCGCTAAAATTGCTGCAAGTATCACAAACCAAATTGGTAGTGTAATTGTTCCCATTTCTTCTCCCCCTTAAGAGGAGTGTGCCGTTTTAGATGAATTTCGTCAAGTTTTGTTAAAATTATATTTGTTTAAGAACTAACAATTTCCTGATTTTGCTCACCTAAGCCCTCAACACTAAGGCGCATTTTTTGCCCTGCTCTTAGGAATATCGCTTCTGGCTTTTTCCCCATGCCAACACCGGGAGGAGTGCCAGTTGTGATGATGTCACCTGGTAATAATGTCATAAATTGACTAACATAATGCACTAGATGTTTTACGCCATAGGCCATAGTTTTTGTTGTGCCATTTTGCATTTTCTTGCCATCTACCTCTAGCCAAAGTTTAAGATTTTGTGGGTTAGGCACTTCATCTTTAGTTACTAAATATGGGCCAATAGGGCCAAAAGTGTCGGCTGATTTCCCCTTTACCCATTGGCCAGCTTTTTCAATTTGATTTACGCGTTCAGAAATATCATTGACCACGCAATAACCTGCAATATGATCTAGCGCATTTTCTTCCCTAATATAATTTCCCTTTGTGCCAATCACTATGCCAAGTTCAACCTCCCAATCTAGTTTTTTAGAATTTGGCGGCATGATAATATCATCGTTTGCGCCACAAATGCAGGTAGTGGCTTTTGTAAATATTACTGGCTCAGGGGGAATGTTTAATCCCATTTCTTCAGCATGATCAGAATAATTTAAACCAATGCCAATAAATTTGCTAACATTTCCAACGCAAGCGCCAATGCGCTCATTGGCATCTAATATGGGTAGGGAAGTAAGATTACTGTTGCGGATTTTGTCGAGGCTTTTTGCACCAAGCGCATCACCAGCAATATCACTGACAATAGATGAAATATCTCTAATTGTGCCATCATCAAGTAAAATCGCTGGTTTTTCTGAGCCTAAATTCCCGATACGCATAAGTTTCATAAAAATAACCTTCCAAAAAATAATATAATTGTTGTAATATTCAACCCTAAATATAAACTAGAAGTCAAGTTTTACTGTATGATTGAGGTATGAACCTATGCAAATGAGGCAAAAATGAAACTTAAAAATGCGCTTATTATTTCTGATCTAAAAGGAATGGCAAAAAACCGTGTGCCCAAAATGTTTTTTGATTATGCCGATTCAGGCTCGCTCACCGAGCAAACCTATTTTGCTAATGAAAGCGATTATGCTAAAATTCTTCTTAGGCAGAAAATTGCTAGAAAATTATCAGATCGCTCATTAAAAACCACAATGATAGGGCAAGAAGTTGCAATGCCGCTTGCTCTTGCACCCATTGGCATGGCTGGAATGCAGCGTGCAAATGGTGAGATTTTGGCAGCAAAGGCGGCGCAAAAAGCTGGTGTTCCCTATGTGCTCTCAACCATGTCTATTTGCTCAATCGAGGATATTGCTCAGGCAACTAAAGCGCCATTTTGGTTTCAGCTTTATGTAATGCGTGATCATGATTATGTTCGGGCAACGCTTGATAGGGCAAAAAAGGCTGGTGTAAATGCACTCGTTCTAACAATGGATTTACAGTTACTCGCACAACGGCACAAGGATTTGCGCAATGGGCTAACCGCTCCGCCAAAATTTACTCCAAAACATATTTATCAAATGGCAAGCCGTCCAATGTGGTGCTTGCGTATGTTAGGCACAAAAAACCATTCTTTTGGTAATATTCAGGGACATGCAAAGGGTACAGAAAATTTGCGTTCTTTAAGTGCTTGGACGCATGATCAATTTGATCTTGAGCTAACTTGGGACAGTGTTAGATGGATTAAGGATTATTGGGGTGGCAAGCTAATAATCAAGGGCATTCTTGATGTGGAAGATGCTAAAAGTGCGGTTAGTGCTGGAGCTGATGCGATAATTGTTTCAAATCATGGTGGGCGACAGCTTGATGGTGCGCCTTCTTCAATTCGTGTGTTGCCAGAAATTGTTGAAGCGGTGGGTAAAAATGTAGAAATTCATATTGATGGTGGCATAAGAAACGGACAAGATATCTTAAAAGCCAAAGCGCTTGGCGCACAAGCTGCCTATATTGGGCGACCATATATTTATGGGCTTGGGGCAGGGGGCGAAGCCGGTGTTACTCGTGCTATTGATATATTGAGAAATGAACTTGATCAGACAATGGCATTTTGTGGTGAGCGAGATATAAATAATATCGGCGCTCACCATATATATAGTAATTTAACTTTATAAAATCATTTGGTTTTGCAAGTATTAATGCCTAACACGCTATAAAGCGGGCATGAGCCCATAAATGAAGTTATTAGCGCAACAAGCCCTACAATTACCAAAAGCCCGCCCCAGATTAAACCAAGCCCTGCCCAATAATACCAAGCAAGACCCAATAATACTACGCCCAAAATCAGACGTACAGCACGATCAATAGTTCCAGAATTCTTATTCATAATAATCTCCTTATATTAGATGTTACTAATATTGGTATAGTGAGACCAAAAGTCAAATCATTTTTTATAAAGTTCTAAGCAGATCCAATTAAGCCATTTTCTATAGCGTAGCGTGTAAGCCCTGCCGTTGTTTTTATATTGAGTTTCTTCTTGATGTTTTTGCGGTGTGTTTCAACTGTCCTAACAGAAATATTAAGAAATTCGCCAACATCTTTAGAGCTTTTCCCCCCAGCAACTAAAACTAAAATAGATTGCTCTCGAGTTGATAGAGGTGATGGGGATTGCCTGTCAGCTTCATGGCTTAGCAATACTTCAGAAACTCCAGATGAAAAATATGTTCCCCCTGCGGCAATAGCGTCGATTGCGGCAATAATTTCATTGGTTGAAACATCTTTCAAAATATAGCCAGAAGCGCCATACATTACTGAAGTTGAAATATATTCTTTGCTATCATGCATAGAGAGCATCAATATTCGGATTTTTGGATAGCGCTCCTTAAATAATTCAATAGCATCAATACCATTTATATCCTCCATATTGATGTCCATCATAACAATTTCTGGCTCAGTAATATTAGCAACTATTAGGGCTTCTTTTACACTTGAAGCAACCCCGACCACATCAATATGTTGATAGGTCTCAATAACCGCCCTAATTCCTTCGAGCACTAAGGGGTGATCGTCAACAAGCAATATTTTTGTTGGCAACAAACTCATATTATTTCCTTAGATTGAGAAACATAAATTGATCGTGGCATCTTGGCAATTAAAGTTGTGCCAGCTTTTGTTGATTTAATGCTAAGCGAGCCACCAAAATGTTCCATTCGCTCTTGCATATTCCTTATACCAAGGCCCTTAGTATTTTTCTTGTCCTTTTTATTGCCAATAAAACCAGTGCCATTATCGTTTATTGTCATTACCGCACCAGTTCTTCTTGAAGCTAAGTTAATAGATATTTGTGTCGCTTTAGCATGTCGTTCGATATTATTTAAGGCTTCTTGTGCCACACGATAAAGCGCCGTCTTGGCTTCGGGTGGCAAAAGATTTTTGAAAACGACGGCAGATAAATTTATCTTAATTCCAGTATTTTCGCTAAAATTGCTGGTTAGAGCCTGAAGAGCTGCACTAAGGCCAAGATCATCAAGTATTGCGGGGCGTAAATCATGCGAAATAGTGCGCACCTCTTTTATTGCATCTTGTAAATTTAACGCACCTTTTTCTATTGTAGAATATGCTTCACTAGATCCAGATTTTACTCGCCGCTTTGCCAAATCTAAAACATAGCGCACCCCAACAAGGTTTTGCGAAATACCGTCATGGAGTTCTCTAGCGATGCGGGTTCGTTCTTCCTCTTGTGTATCAATTATACGTTGAGTTAATTCTTTTAGCTTTTTATCTGCCATTTTCCTTTCACGTAAATTAAGAAATATGCCAGTAAGAAAAACAGCCAATATTGCTGGAACTGTTATTAGAGCTACAAGGAAAAATGTTCTATCTATTGAAGATTTAAGTTCCAAATTTGCAACATTTGTTTGCGCTAAAACATCATCAATATAAAGGCCAGTTCCAAGCATCCAATTCCATTTTTCAAGCGCTACTGCATAAGATAATTTATCAGCAATTTCGCCGGAGGAAGGTTTTTCCCATTTATAATAATGAAACCCTCCACCTTTTTGCGCTACTTTTATCAGGTTCTCAATTACTCTGTCCCCGTCTGCATCTTTTAAATCTATCCAGTTTTCACCAATACTAAATGGTTGTTTTGGGTGCACGAGATTATTTCCTAAATAATCATAAACAAAGAAATAGCCATCTTCGCCTCCATAGGATAATTGAGTGAGAATATTTTTAACTCTTTCTTGCGCATCAAAATCATCAGGTGCAGCATTAGAATATATTGGCTCGATAGAGGACAAAGCAAGATTTGTGTAATTGACTATTTCTTGTTGTTTAGCTTCAAGCATATTTTGCTCAAATGTATTAATGCCGCTTTTAGCCAAATCACTAGATTGAGAGGTAACAACTAATGTAATTGCCAAAATAGCAATTATTAGCGGTAAAATAGCTAATGCCAGAACTTGTTGCTTAAAACTCATAATGTCCTTTTACTCAATGAATGAGCTTTTAGTTATCATGCCATAATAGCGTAATTTTGTATAATTTCATTGTTCAATAAGAATATACTTAATAGAGAAAATATCAATTTCGCACTACGTATTTCTGGGTAGTGAGAGAAAATTATCACTTAGCCTTTTACATTTGCTCTTTTATAGTGCTAAAGTGAAATGGTCGCAATTTCTGCGACTAATTAGTTTTAGGGAGAAATAAATGGAACGTCGTAAATTTTTAACAGGTACAGCACTCGTTGGTGCTGGTGTTGCTGCTACAACTTTAGCAGCTCCTGCAATTGCAGGGGGTCATGAAAAGCTAACCATGGTTACATCTTGGGGTCGTGGTGCTGCTGGTGTGTTTGATGCTGCTCAACATTTTGCTGATAGTGTAAACGCAATGTCTGATGGTACATTAGAAATTGATATTAAAGCACAAGGTGAACTTGTTTCAGGTCTACCTGCTGTTTTTGATGCTGTAACATCTGGTCAGGCTGATATGTATCACGCTGCTGATTATTATTATATTGGTCAGCATCCAGCTTTTGCATTCTTTACTGCTGTGCCTTTTGGTATGGTGCCAAGTGAAATGATGAACTGGTACTACCATATGGGTGGTCATGAGTTACACCGTGAACTAGGTGAAGAATTTGGTCTAGTATCATTTCTTGGTGGTAACACAGGCCCACAAGCTGGTGGTTGGTTCAAAAAAGAAATCAAATCATCTGCTGATTTTAATGGTCTTAAATTCCGTATGCCAGGTCTTGGTGGTAAAGCTCTTGGTAAGTTAGGCGCTTCTGTGCAAACTATTCCAGGTTCTGAAATATACCAAGCACTAGCTTCTGGTGCAATTGATGCTCTTGAGTGGATTGGTCCTTGGGCTGATGAAAAAATGGGCTTCCAAGAAATCACGAAGATTTATTATACTTCTGGTTTCCATGAGCCAGGTGCTGCACTTTCAGTTGCCACAAACCAAGATCGCTTTAATTCACTTTCACCAGCGCATCAAAAAATGATTGAAATTGCATCTGCTGAAACTCATCAGTGGAGCTTAGCGCAATTTAAAGCTAATAACTCGCAAGCACTTACACGTTTAATTGCTGGCGGTGTTACTGCTCTTGAATTCCCTGATGAAGTTTGGGATGCATTTGGTAAGGCTTCAAAAGAAGTTATGGATGAAAACATGGATGATGAATTGTTTAAGAAAACATCTGAGTCTATGCAATCTGCAATGCGTCAGTCTGCTAACTGGGATTCGCTTTCAGCTGGTGCTTATACTGCTCAACGTACACGCGTTTTGGGTTAAGTTACTTAAATGTTTTTATAATCAGAAGCCGGGCAAATTGCCCGGTTTCATTGTTTAAGCTCTTTTATAAACAAATTTTACAAAGACTAAGTTTGTTTTTGAAAGTGCTGCGTGATAGTGCGAAAGGGATATCTTTATTTTTTGAAGTTTTTACTATCTTCTTGCCAGTAAATTTTATAAATTGATAAAAATAATATCGGGGGAGTTAATATGGAAATGTTTGGTAGTTTTTTATTGAGTTTTGTTATGGGGTTTGTAAATCTCATAATTTTCCCCTACCATTTATTTAAGTGGCTAACCCTTGAAACATTAAAAGAAAAAATGAGCGCTTTTACTTTGGCAGGGCAAAGCCATGAGTTTTTCTTTATGATAGTTGCGCTAGTTCTAATTATTATTGTGATAGGGTTTTATAAGCGTAGCTTTTTGCGATCAACAGTTTATGGACTTGAAATGTTTAATGGCAAACTGGGTCAGTGGGCTGCTTGGTTTGCTATCCTGATGATGTTGCAGCAGGTAATGATTATTGGCATTGGGCAGATTTTCAGAGGCAATGAAGTTATATTTTCACCACTTGGCATAGTGCTTTTTAATGAAGAATTACAATGGCTTTCTGGGCAATTAAAATTTTATAATGCCATATTAATTGCTGTTGCGTCAGCATATACTTTTATTGAAGGCGGGCATGTGAGGGTGGATTTAATCTATTCAGCTCTTAAAAGACGTGCGCAATTATGGCTTGATTTAATAGGCACATTATTCTTCTTTATTCCATCAACTGTTCTTTTATGGTGGTTTGCGTGGCCTATCGCCATGAATTCAATGTTCAAACAAAAGCCGATGAATATTTGGACTAGCTCTACAAAATGGCGTGATTTTAAGTGGGAATCATCTGGAACGGCAGAATTTTCTTGGGTCTGGGCATTTAAGACAATGATTGTCGTGTTTGCTGGTTTGATGTTTATTGTCGCTATTTCATTCCTATTACGTAATATTTTGGCACTACTTGAAAAAGACGATGAAATGGCATCGCATTATTCTTTTGCGAAAAAAGGTGCTGGAGCAATAAAAATTAAAAAAGATAGAGCTGAAGAAATTGCAGATATTACAGAGCAATCAGCAGGGCATGGAGTTTAGTAGATGTTATTTGGTTTATCAGGGGTTGAAATATCACTCATTATCGTAGCTGTTAGTCTTTTTTCAGGCATATTGTCTGGTTTTCCGGTAGCTTTTGCACTGTCTGGCTCAGCATTTGTTAGTTTTGTTATTATCGCCGTCCTAAATGAAGCTGGGTTACTTTATGTAGTTCAAAGCGTTAATGGCGTTGCTGAAAACATTCCAGTGTTTGAGCAGGGTTGGGAAAAGGCACTTCTATCAACTCTCTCGGTGTGGTCGCAAGGGGTGTTTTCTCGAGCCTTTGGTGGCAATGTTGAAACATTGTTAGCCGTTCCTTTATTTGTTTTGATGGGCATTGCGCTTGAACGTTCAAACATTGCTGAAGATTTGCTTACCACAATGGCAAAATTATTTGGCGCACTTCCGGGTGGTCTAGCTATTGCGGTTGTTGTGGTTGGTACATTGCTTGCCGCTTCAACTGGTATTGTTGGTGCGACTGTTGTGACAATGGGTCTTATTGCGCTACCTACCATGCTTAAACACGGTTATTCTAAATCCCTCTCAACTGGCGTGATTGCAACTTCTGGCACTTTGGGTCAAATTATTCCACCATCTATCGTGATTGTTTTGCTTGGCGCTATTGTTGGCGATATGTACGCACAGGGCCAAGAATCAAGGGCTGCTGAATTGGGCATTACGGTACTTGAAATGCTTGGAGAGCCTGCGGTTATTTCAACTGGAACTTTATTTAAGGCGGCATTTTTACCGGGTCTATTTTTAGCAACCCTATATGCTCTTTATGCGTTTGGTTACGCTTTGCTAAATCCTAAAAAAGCCCCAGCGGTGCAATTAGGAGAGCCAGATCCTTATGCTCTTAAATCATATTATAATGATAATTCATGGCTATTGGTTGGTGCTATGTTTGGACCGGTACTAGCGCTTGTTATGCTCTGGATTACTCTAGCCTCTTTTGGTTTTATTGGCTCAACTAGTGATATTGAAAGAGTAGTAACATATGCACCTCTATCAAATGGTATGGTAGCTATTGCGGTATTATCTGGATTTATCATCACTCTAGCTTATGCAATGCGCCCCTCATATAATCGCTTACCAATATATTTAGGACTATTAGGCATTGCGCTTATGTTTATTCTTGATTGGTTATTTGTAGCTGGTGATGCCAGCGGTGGTACGAAGTTCCTGTTCTATATCATTCCCGGAGCGATGATTACTTATGGTCTTAAACATGCACTTCCACGCCTGTTAGAAGTTGAAGCTATTCGTGTTGTTTCTCCGCCAGTTATTTTAATCATTGCAGTGCTCGGATCAATTCTTGGTGGGGTGGCAAACCCAACAGCGGCTGCATCATTGGGTGCGGCAGGTGCTGTTATGCTAGCGGCAAATAGAAAATTAAAAGATGCAGGTGTTTCTAATAAGCTCATTTTAGCTGCAGGTGTTTCTGTTATCCTATTATTAATAATGCGTGCCAATTTTGATCTTCGCATGAGCGTTGAAGATATTTCTTTTGATAATGGCGCTGCTATTGTGGTTACGCTTATTGCATTTCATATCGCATTTTTTGGTCTTTTGTTTGCATGTTGGACATTAGTTAAACATAAAATTATGTCGCCAATTATTAATGAAACAACCAAAGTAACGACAATGGTTTTTGTTATTCTGATTGGCTCGTTATTTCTCTCCTTGGTTTTACGTTCATTTGGCGGCGAACATTATATTCAAGAATTTTTGCACTCGTTTGAAGACCCTCGCACCTTGCTAATTGTCGTAATGATTGTATTGTTTTTCTTAGGGTTTGTGCTTGATTTTATTGAAATTATTTTCATTGTTATTCCTATTGTTGGGCCAGTTATTTATGCGGTTGATCCAGCTTTAATGCACCCAGCTTGGATTACTATTCTAATCGCGGTGAATTTACAGACCTCATTCATTACGCCGCCATTTGGCTTTGCGCTATTTTATCTAAAAGGTGTAGCGCCACCAGAAGTTACAACGATGGATATTTATAAGGGCATTATTCCGTTTGTATTCATTCAAATAATTGGCCTTGCTCTATTATGGAATTTCCCAATTATTGTGACATTCTTACCATCTCTTTTGCCAGCTAATTAGCTAGGCTTAGGCACTAGATTAATGAAATGATGGGTTAGTTAGATGAGCGCAAAAGTAGCACTTATAACGGGTTCAACCTCTGGCATTGGTTTAGCTATTGCAAAGGGTTTTGCCAAAGATGGCTATATTACTTGCTTAAATAGTTTTGAGCCTGAGCAAGAAATATCCGAAATTGTTTTAGAGGTGGATAATGCAGGAAATGAGCCTGTTGCCTATTTCTCCTTTGATCTTTCTAATGCAACAAATGGTGCTAGGCTTGTTGAAGCGGTTATTACAAAATTTGGACGCTTAGATGTTTTGGTAAATAATGCAGGGGTGCAAAAAGTATCACCGATTGCACAATTAAGCACTTCTGATTGGGAACTAGTACGTACCATTTCGCTTGATGCTTCTTTTGAAACTATGAAAGCTAGTATTCCTGATATGATTTCTCGTAATTGGGGGCGTATTATTAATATTGCATCAGCGCATGGGCTTGTAGCCTCACCATATAAATCTGCCTATGTTGCGGCCAAGCATGCACTGATTGGATTAACAAAAACAGGTGCATTAGAAGTGGCGCAAAATGGCATTACGGTAAATGCAATTTGCCCGGGATATGTGTTAACGCCTTTGGTTGAAAAACAGCTAAAAGATCAGATGAAGGCTCATAATATGAGTGAAGAAGAGGTGATTGATAAAATAATGCTAGCCAATCAGCCAACAAAGCAATTTATTGAGCCACAAGAAATTGCTGCTATGGCTTTATATCTATGTTCTGATATGGCACGTTCAATTACTGGAAGTGCAATTTCTATTGATGGAGGCTGGACTGCTAAATAGATAAGGCTAACGTATAACGTTATTAGGGAAGGGCATTAGATGTTAGTAGTTGGCGGTGAAAGTTTAGTAGATCTAATTTCAGAAGTTTGTGAAAATAATAATTCACTATCATTTGTAGCTCATGCTGGCGGATCACCATATAATTGTTCAATAGCTTTAGCAAAATTAGACAATGAGGTTGGCTTTTTATGCCCGTTTTCAAAAGATAATTTTGGCGATTTTTTACTAAAACCCTTGCTTAAATCTGGCGCTATAGCTTTGCTTGAAAAACGAGTTGCTGCGCCGTCATCAT
>JAKISM010000083.1 GCA_021648585.1 Devosiaceae bacterium
GGCTTTCCTGAAGCTTTTGTGGCTTTTGGCCCAGAGCCAACTCCTGTATTTTGTAATTCCTCAATTATTGAATTCCATTCCCCGCACGCTTCGCATCGCCCCGCCCATTGAGTGGAAACTGCAGCGCAAGATTGACAAATAAAAGAAGAGCGGTTTTTTGCCATTTGTTAGACCTTAGAGGGTAAAATATATGATTTATTATATCGACCCTTTAGGGAGGTCAAAATTTCATAGCCAATAGTTCCTGCCAGATCAGCCTGATCATCAATAGATATGGTATTACCTAAAACTTCTACCATATCACCAGGGTTTGGCCCTAAACCATGTAGTTGAGTTACATCAACAGCGATTAAATCCATTGAAACTCGACCAATTACAGGTAATATTTTATTATTGATAAGAATGCGCCCGCCATGCCTAGAAGTTGTGCCAGAAAGTGAGCGCAAGAAACCGTCAGCATATCCAAGTGCCAAAATAGCAATTTTGCTATTTCTATCAATAGTATAAGTTGCGCCATAACCAATAGTCTCACCAGCTTTTGCGTCAAAAACCTGTAAAACAGGAACTTTGAGATTAACCACTGGTTTCATGGGGTTGGGCTTGCCGTTAATTGCCCGTCCACCATAAAGAGAAATCCCTGGACGAACCATTTGGAAGTGATTTGCCCGCCCGCTCATTATACCAGCCGAGTTGGCAAGAGATGCAGGAATGTTGGGGAATTGCTTTGCAATAGCCTTGAAAAAAATTAGCTGCATACGGTTTTTTTCATGTCCCAAAATATCAGCACAAGCAAGATGGCTCATAATCATTTGCGGCAAAAATCCAACTTGCGAAATTTTGTCTTTTACCCAATCAACTTCATTCATTTTAATGCCAAGTCGCCCCATTCCGGTATCGAAATGAATTGCTGCTGGAAATAACTCATTATTAGCAATGCAAAATGATAGCCATTCCTCAAGCATTTGCGGTGAGTTTAATATTGGCATTATGCGCTGCTCTGCATATAATTTTGCAGAATTTGGATATAGGCCATTAAACACAAAAATATGTGCGTCCTTTAACTCAGCCCTTAAAGCAATCGCTTCACTTGGCGTTGCCACAAAGAAAAATCTCGCCCCAGCCTGATAAAGCACGCTAGCAACAGGCAACATGCCACAACCATAGGCATCTGCTTTTACAACAGCACCCGTTAGCGAATTGGCGCTAATTGTATTTAGCGCCTGATAATTTTTAACTATGGCCCCTAAATCAATAGTTAGCTGGCCAGTTAGCCCCTTTAAGGAGTTTATTGCCATTAATACCTACTCCATACGTTCTGGTAGATAATCTGATTTTGCTAAATTAGTAAAGCGGGTAAATTGCGCTTCAAAGCCTAATTGCACAGTGCCAGTTGGCCCGTGCCTTTGTTTTCCAATAATAATATCAGCTCTACCATGCACCGCCTCCATCTCACTTTGCCAAGTTAAATGCTCAGGTGAGCCCTCTTTTGGTTCTTTATTTTTGAGATAATATTCCTCCCGATAAACAAATAGAACAACATCAGCATCTTGTTCTATTGAGCCTGATTCTCTTAAATCGGCTAATTGCGGACGTTTATCATCACGTGATTCTACTTGCCTTGAGAGCTGAGAAAGAGCAAGAATCGGAACATCAAGTTCTTTGGCTAATGCTTTGAGAGAAGTAGTTATTTCTGTTAATTCTTGCACACGGTTGGTATTAGAATTTTTTGAAGAACCAGAAAGAAGCTGTAAATAATCAACAATTAGAAAATCAAGCCCCTTTTGTCGTTTTAGACGGCGTGCCCGAGCAACAAGTTGCGAGATATTTAGGCCACCAGTATCATCAATAAATAGAGGGATTTGATCCATTTTATTTGATACATCAACTAATGTAGAAAACTGGCTTTCATGAATTTTACCTCGTCTTATATCAGATGAAGAAATTTGCGCTTGCTCGGCTAAAATTCTTGTTGCTAACTGTTCAGAACTCATTTCAAGTGAGAAAAACCCAACAACACCACCATCAATAGTCTTTAATTGACCATCAGCAGTTGGCTCTGCTTTATATTTTATTGCAATGTTAAATGCTATATTGGTGGCTAAGGCAGTTTTTCCCATTGCAGGACGTGCAGCCAAAATAATTAAATCAGAACGCTGCATTCCACCCATTAATCTATCTAAATCACTAAGGCCAGTTGCAGTGCCCGAGAGAGAGCCGTCACGCTGATACGCTTCATTTGCAAGATTAATAGCGTCACGTAATGCGGTGTTAAAACCCTGAAAACCGCTATTATAGCGCCCACGTTCCGCTAAAGCATAAAGGCTCTTTTCTGCTTCTTCAATCTGAATAGATGAAGGCATATCAACATCAGGCTCATAAGCATTTTCTACAACTTCTTCACCAATTAAAATAAGCGCCCGTCGCAAAGCAAGCTCATAAATCGAGCGAGCATA
Organism: Devosiaceae bacterium; assembly: GCA_021648585.1. Classification (GTDB taxonomy): domain Bacteria; phylum Pseudomonadota; class Alphaproteobacteria; order Rhizobiales; family Devosiaceae; genus S141-66. Next base: position 2,454 of record JAKISM010000083.1, read on the forward strand.
ATCATAGGCGTTAATAACCGTTGTTGCTTCTGAAGCTAGGCGAGCTAAATATTGCGCCATAGTTACATCAATAATCAATTCATCTGGAAGAAAGGTTTTTGCAGTGATGGGGGAGGCGACTTTTCCTGCTCTTATTATTTTGCCGCAAACTTCATAAATTTCGCCGTGAATAGGTTCATGGAAATGAGAGCTATCCAAAAAATCAGAAACACGATGAAAAGCCTCATTATTGACCAAAATAGCACCAAGCAAAGCCTGCTCCGCCTCAACATTATTTGGAGAAACACGGTATTCTTTCTCGTCATTTTGGTGCAGGTGTGCGATTTCAGCCATTATATTTCCCAAGATAGTATTGAACTTAACCTAATCACATTTTTTGAGTTTTTTCCACATTAGTTTACATTTTAGTAATGATATTTTTTTGAGAAAAAGTTAGTGGGGATAAATTGAATATGTTCAAAAAAATAGGCTGGAACAAGCCCAGCCTAAATTAATCAGATTAAAAGAGAATCAGTCTATTGTTTTTCTTCTTCTAAAACCTCAGCCTCTTGGCTAGCTTCTTCAGCTGTTTCAGCTTCAACTTCGCCTGTATCCTCAGCCTCGTCTTCGCTGTTTGGTTCTAATTCATCAAGCTGTTTGTCATCTTCTTCAAAAACTTCGCCAAGATCTTGCACTTTATCGCTCTCATCATCATAAGAAACAATCAATAGATCTTCACCAGTTGCTTGGCGTTTTGCTTCATCTTCTGAGCGTGCAACATTAACTTTTACATTAATATCAACTTCTGCGTGCAATTTAAGCTCTACTTCGTGCAAACCAACTGTTTTAATGGCTAATGCAAGATCAACTTGCGAGCGTTGCACTTCAAAACCATCTCTAACAAGTGCTTCTGAAATATCACGAGAACTAACTGAACCATAAAGCTGACCAGTTTCTGCTGCTTGGCGAATCATTATGATAGAATGACCATTTAAGCCAGTAGCAATACCTGCTGCTTGTTCTTTGCGCTCTTCATTGCGCTTTTCAATAGCTACTTTTTCAGCTTCAAAATGCTTACGATTAGCCTCTGTCGCTCTTAATGCTTTGCCTTGTGGTAGTAGGAAATTGCGTGCAAAACCGTTTTTGACTATAACTTCATCACCGAGTGAGCCATAGCGGCCGACTTTTTCAAGTAGTATAACTTTCATTTTATTTCTCCATGCTGTCCCGCCATTATTGCGGTTAGGAAATGCGAAATTATTTTCAACACTCCAGCTAATTACCCTAAAAAGGGGATTTAATTATTTAACTGCAAACGGCAATAGAGCCAAATTTCTTGCACGTTTAATTGCTTTTGCTAATTCACGCTGTTTTTTTGCAGAAACGGCGCTAATGCGACTTGGTACAATTTTACCACGCTCAGAAATATAGCGTTGTAAAAGACGCACGTCTTTATAATCAATTTTGCTAGCTTTAGCGCCAGAAAAAGGACATGTTTTGCGACGGCGCTGAAACGGACGTCTTGCTTGTTTTGCTGTAAGATTACGAATTGCCATATTGTTTATTCCTTAAAACTTAAAACCTGCGGGGGCCACGATTTGGACGATCAGAACGCTCTTCACGTTTTTGCATCATGATTGATGGCTCATCATCTAATTTTTCAACTGCAATAGTCATGAAGCGTAAAACATCTTCATTGATGCGCATTTGACGCTCAATTTCTGCAAGTGCTGCGTGAGGGGCATCAACATTCAAAAATGTATAATGCGCTTTGCGGTTTTTGTTTACACGATAGGCGAGGGACTTAATTCCCCAATATTCGTGCTTGGTAACTTTGCCACCATTTGCTTCTAAAATTTCAGTATATGATTTGGTCAGTTCTTCGACCTGCGCTGCCGATATATCTTGGCGCGACATAAAAATATGTTCGTAAAGTGCCATAAAGACGCCTTTCAATTTGAGACCATAATGTCTCTGGTTAAAATTCCACTCGTTTAGCGCAAAGCCTTTATGAAGCCTTATAAGGCGTCAAAGAAATCTTCAAATAGTGGGGACACGGGAAGCCAGATATTTGATAAATCAAAAATCTTACTGACAAATGCCAGCCCTCCGTTCAGCCCCCAGCCAAACGAATATATGCTCAATAAGGATATTATCTAAATTTTTCAAGCAAAATATTCAATTAATTCGCTTTTTTTGATTGTGCTTTGGTCAAACTCAAAACCACATAAGCCTAAAATGAACCTAAAATGAACCTAAAATGAATGTTAGGTTCGAATTTAATTCATTTTACCTATGCGAGATATGAGCTTCAATTTTCATGTTACTATGTTTTGGAGTTCTAAATGACTAAATTACTTAAACCTATTATTACTTTCGCTCTTGCTTTTTCTCTTGCTTTTCCATTTTTACTTGCTTTTTCATGGGCAATTCCTGCTGCTCAAGCTGGTGAAAATACTCCTATTGGCAACTGGCAAACAACCAGCGGTGAATCTCGTTATGAAATTACAACCTGTAAAAGCGGCAAAGCTATTTGCGCTAAGCTGGTTTGGTTACGATCTGATGCTCGCTCAACTACAAACCTAAAACATCTAAATAAAGTAATTCTAACTGGCGCAAGACCTGTTCAGGCTAATAAATGGCGTGGATCACTAAATTATGCAGGTGAAATACTTAGCGGAAGCCTAACATTGATAAATAATAATAGATTACGTCTAAATGGATGTAAATTTATATTTTGCAAAACGATAAATTTTAAGCGCATATAGTTTGCATTTTAGATATTGTGTATAAGAGAGGTGGAATGATTGTGTCCCTACTAACTAACAATAGTAATCTTCTCAGCAGCTCTAGTTATACCAGTATAAAGCCAGCGTTGGGATTCTTCCCGAAACACATAACTTTCGTCAAATAAATAGACATTATCCCACTGGCTACCTTGCGCTTTATGCACCGTTAGACAATAGCCAAAGGTAAATTCATCATATTGTTTTCTTACAGGCCAAGACATTTTATCTTCTTCCCCCATAAAAAAATCACGATGGGTTTTAACGCTAGTTTCTACTAATTTATTGCTACTATCATCAGATGCAAGGGTGAGGTGCAACTTGCCTTTATTTTTGACCTTTACATCTGTGACAATCCAAATTTGCCCATTGAGCAGTTTTTTACGTGGGTTATTGCGTAAACATACAACCCTATCACCAATGGTTGGCATTTGATGCGGTAGTTCAAGCAATTCACGCAATCGATTATTATAATCAAGGCGAGTTTTATTGCGCCCAACTAGCACTTGGTCGGCTTTTAATACTTCTTGTTGGTCAACATCATTTTTTGCAATAACTAGCGATTTGCCATATTCACCACGAGTAAGCCTTCGCCCTTCACGAATATCAAGCGACATGCGAATAATTGGATTATCAAAGGCTTGGCGGTGGATTTCTGTTAGCATAATATTTGGTTCTTGATCGGTGAAATAACCAGCGCCTCTTACTGGAGGCAGTTGGAACGGATCACCAAGCACTAAAATCTTTGTGCCAAATGATAATAGATCACGTGCCAATATTTCATCAACCATAGAAACTTCATCAATAACAATAAGATCAGCATCAACAGCATCGCTTTCTGGGTCAAGCCGAAATTGCGGCTCGCCTTCTTTGTCTGATACTAGCGTATAAATTAGCGAATGAATGGTGCTAGCACCTGTGCAGCCACGCTTTTTCATAACTAATGCCGCCTTGCCAGTAAAAGCAGCATAACGAACAGTGCCAACATCTTGTGCTAAATGGCGTGCTAAAGTTGATTTTCCAGTGCCAGCCCAGCCAAATAGACGAAAAACCTGCTCGCTATTCTTATCTTTTAGCCAAGTTGATACAGCTTTTAGCGCATCTTGTTGTTGTGGTGACCATTTCATTGTGACAAAATAACTTTCATATATTTTCTTTGTTGCTAGACTAGCATTGATTTTATATTCTGCTAAGCCACAATAATAAACAACCAATGTTAGGTATTTAGATGGGTAAAACAGCTTTTACATTTCCGGGACAAGGTAGCCAAGCTATCGGTATGGGACAAGAATTAGCAAAGTCATATAAAGTTGCCAAACAAGTTTTTGAGCAAGTTGATGAGGCGCTTAATCAAAACCTCTCAAAAATCATGTTTGAGGGCAATGATGATGAATTGCGCTTAACTGAAAATGCGCAGCCAGCATTGTTGGCAGTTTCAATGGCGGTTATTAGGGTGCTTGAAGAAAAAGGCATAAGTATTGAGAATAATGCCTCTTTTGTTGCTGGTCATTCTCTTGGTGAATATTCTGCTCTTTGCGCCGCTGGCACTTTTTCTCTTTCTGATGCTGCAAGATTACTTAAAACTCGTGGGCAAGCAATGCAACAAGCTGTGCCAGTTGGGCAAGGGGCAATGGCGGCTATTCTTGGTTTAGAATTTGATGACGTAATAGAAGTAGCAAAGCAGGCAGCGCAGGGTGCAGTTTGCGAGATTGCCAATGATAATGCCAATGGTCAGGTGGTTATTTCTGGTAATAAAGAAGCGATTGAGCGAGCCATTGAACTTGCCAAAGCAAAGGGAGCAAAAAGAGCGCTTTTATTGCCTGTTAGTGCGCCTTTTCATTGCTCGCTAATGTGCCCAGCGGCTGAAAAAATGGAAGAAGCTCTTGCTCTAGTTAATATGCAAAGCCCGATTGTGCCGTTGGTGTGCAATGTGCTGGCTAAGCCAATTAGCGAGCCTTCTGAAATAAGAAAAAGATTAGTTGAGCAGGTTAGCGGCATGGTGCGTTGGAGGCAGAGTGTTGAATGGCTGACAAATGAGGGCGAAGTTACGCAACTTGTTGAACTTGGCGCTGGAAAAGTGTTGAGCGGACTAGCAAAACGCATTAATAGAGAAGTAAAGTCAGTTTCGCTCAACACACCAGAGCAGATTGAAGCATTTGCATTAGAATTAAAGAGTTAGAGGAATAAATATGTTTGATTTGAGTGGTAAAAAAGCGCTGATAACAGGTGCAAGCGGTGGAATTGGGCGTGAAATTGCTAAGAGCTTAGCAAAAGCTGGGGCAGAAGTTACGCTTAGCGGCACTCGTCTTGAAGCACTTGAGGCGACTGCTAGCGAAATTGAGCAAAAAAGCCATATATTGCAATGCAATCTTTCTGATTTAAGCGAAGTTGATGAGTTAATCCCCAATGCAATTAAAGCGATGAATGGCTTGGATATATTAGTAAATAATGCTGGTATTACTCGTGATAATATTTTTATGCGTATGAAAAATGAAGAGTGGGATCAGGTTTTGGCGGTTAATTTAACCGCAGCTTTCCGCCTTTCACGTGCAGTGTTGCGCCCCATGATGAAACAGCGCTTTGGGCGTATTATCGGCATTAGCTCAGTTGTTGGGGTTACAGGAAATGCAGGGCAAGCCAATTATGCCGCTTCAAAAGCTGGGCTTATTGGTATGACAAAATCATTGGCACAAGAAGTTGCCTCAAGAAATATTACCGCAAATATTATTGCCCCCGGTTTTATCGCCTCCGCAATGACTGATCAGTTAAATGATAAGCAACGAGAAGCAATCTTAACAAAAATCCCAGCCAATAGGCTTGGAAGTGCTAAAGAAGTAGCGGATTGTGCGGTTTTCTTGGCAAGTGATGAAGCCGCTTATATTACGGGTCAAACATTAAATGTGAATGGCGGCATGGCGATGATTTAAGAAATCTTGCCAAAAAAAGAGTTGAAAAGCGGGGTTTTTATACAAATCCTAGTATTTTTTATTCATTTGCATTGACATTTATACTATTACATTGCCATACGAACACAGTTAAATAACATATATTTTTAGAATAAAGGAACATATTATGAGTGATATCGCAGATCGCGTTAAGAAAATTGTCGTCGAGCACCTCAATGTTGAGGCAGAAAAAGTTACAGAAAAAGCTAGTTTTATCGACGACCTTGGCGCTGATAGTCTGGATCAAGTAGAACTCGTAATGGCGTTTGAAGAAGAATTTGATGTAGAAATTCCTGATGATGCAGCTGAAGGCATTCAAACATTTGGTGATGCAGTTGCGTTTCTAACCAAAGCTGCTGATTAACACCTCTTCAAATTAGGGGTATCAGGTGAAGCAATTAAGAAGAGTTGTTGTTAGTGGACTAGGCATCGTTAGCCCTTTGGGTTGCGGTGTCGAGCCTGTTTGGAGTAATATCTTATTATCAAAATCTGGCGCAAAGCGCATAGATGATTTTGAAGTTGATGATATTACATGTAAGATTGCTTGTCGTATTCCTTTAGGTGATGCCTCTGATGGCTTATTCAATCCTGATGATTGGATGGAGAAAAAAGAGCAAAGAAAAGTTGATCCCTTCATTATGTTTGGTATGGCGGCCGCCACACAAGCAATCAATGATAGTGGTATCGAGCTTAAAACTGATAAGCAAAAAAACCGTGCTGGCATAATGATTGGCTCAGGCATTGGTGGCATTGGCGGCATTGCTGACGCTTCTGTAGTTCTTAAAGAACGTGGGCCAAGACGCATTAGTCCATTTTTTATTCCGGGCAGATTAATTAATTTAGTTTCGGGGCATGTTTCAATAAGGTTTGGCTTAAAAGGCCCTAATCATTCGGTGGCTACTGCCTGCTCAACAGGGACACATGCCATTGGCGATGCTGCTCGTCTTATTGCCTTTGGAGACGCTGAAATAATGGTTGCTGGTGGTGCAGAATCACCAGTTAATCGACTTTCTTTAGCTGGCTTTGCAGCCTCTCGTGCGCTTTCAACAGGCTTTAATGATGATCCAACTAGTGCTTCACGCCCATATGATAAGGCACGTGATGGCTTTGTGATGGGCGAGGGAGCTGGTGTTGTTGTGTTAGAGGAATATGAACATGCAAAGGCACGAGGCGCAAAGATTTATGGCGAAGTAATTGGCTATGGATTGTCGGGCGATGCTCATCATATTACAGCACCCGCTGAAGATGGTAATGGTGCTTATCGCTCAATGGAAGCGGCAATTAATAATGCGCAGATTAAACCAAGCGATATTGATTATATCAATGCACACGGCACTTCTACTCCGTTAGGTGATGAAATTGAATTGGGTGCGGTTACTCGTTTGCTTGGCGAAAGCGCAAAAAACATTGTAATGTCATCAACTAAATCATCAGTTGGGCATTTGCTTGGTGCGGCTGGTGCGGTTGAAGCAATTTTCTCGCTTTTAGCAATGCGAGATAATATTGCGCCACCAACTATAAATCTTGATAATCCTTCTATTGAAACTGAAATAAATTTAGCGCCTCATAAGCCAGTTAAAAAGCAAATTGATATTGCGCTTTCAAATTCATTTGGGTTTGGCGGAACGAATGCAAGTTTAGTTTTTAGAAAAATATAATTGTTGATTTGCCTTTAATAATGTAAACTTATTTATGGTGACAAATATTCCTTGTTTTTGCCTAATTCTACATTCAAATACGCATGTAAATATTTTACAAATTATAAAGATAGGCTTATAATATATCATGAAAAAACGAAAAGCAAAACGCCAACGTAGCGCCATAATAGAAATAACAAACGCTTTTCTTACGCTGCTAGTGTTAGCAATATTAGCTATGGCTGCAGCTTTTGTGTATTTCGCCAATGATTTTTATGCCAAGGGCGACCTTAAAGAAGATGCTATATTTATTGTTGAGCGTGGAAACGGGTTAGCAACAATTTCTAAAAATCTTGAAGAAAATAATATAATTTCTAATAGTTGGGCGTTCCAGATGGGCACTAGAGCGCAACAAAAAGAACGCTCTATTAGAGCTGGTGAATATAGTATTGCAAAATTTTCAAGCATGGCCGATGTG
>JAKISM010000084.1 GCA_021648585.1 Devosiaceae bacterium
AAGATGTAAAATCAGTAGAAATTGCAGGGCCCGGATTTATCAATATAAGACTAAAGAGCCATGTTTGGCATCAGGTATTAGCCTCAATTCTTGAACTTGGAAATGAATATGGGCGCTCTGATATTGGCAAGGGGGAAAAGGTCAATATTGAATATGTTTCAGCCAATCCAACAGGGCCTATGCATGTTGGGCATACTCGGGGCGCGGTTTTTGGTGATGCGCTCGCCTCATTAATGCAGTTTGTCAATTATAATGTAACACGAGAATATTACGTCAATGATGCTGGCGGACAAGTTGATATTTTAGCAAAATCCGCATTTTTGCGTTACCGTGAAGCTTTAGGCGAAGATATTGGAAAAATCCCTGAAGGCCTATATCCGGGTGATTATTTAGTGCCAGTGGGGCAAGCACTTGTTAGTGAATTTGGCAAAACCTTATTAGATATGCCTGAAAAACAATGGCTAGAATTGGTTAAATCACGAGTGCTTGATGCGATGCTTGATCTCATCAAACAAGATTTAGCAAAATTAAATATTGAACATGAGATATTCTTTTCAGAAAAAACTTTGCACGGGAAAAATGGTGAAATTGCTAAAACCATTGCTTGGCTTGAGGAGCAAGATTTAGTCTATCAAGGCAAATTAGAGCCGCCAAAAGGCAAGACACCAGAGGATTGGGAAGATAGAGAGCAAACGCTTTTTAGAGCATCAAATTTTGGCGATGACACCGATAGGGCATTAGTAAAATCTGATGGCTCATACACATATTTTGCTTCTGATATTGCTTACCATAGAGAAAAATACATACGTGGGTTTAATCATCAAATTGTGGTGCTAGGTGCGGATCATTCAGGCTATATAAAACGCTTAAAAGCAGCAGTTAAAGCTATTTCAGATGGCGAGGCGGATGTTGATGTACGAATTTGCCAGCTTGTTCGCCTGCTTCGCAATGGCCAGCAGATAAAAATGTCAAAACGCTCAGGTGAATTAGTAACTTTAGCAGAAGTTGTTGACGAGGTTGGCTCAGACGCTGTGCGCTTTATGTTGTTATTTAGACGCAATGATGTGCCGCTAGATTTTGATTTTGCTTTGGTAAAAGAGCAAACCAGAGATAATCCAGTTTTTTATGTGCAATATGCTCATGCAAGAGCTTGTTCTATCTTTAGAACTGCCAAAAAAGAGTTGCCAGACATGGATATAGGGGAGGCGGCATTAAAAAAAGCAGATATTTCATTAGCTGATTCACCAGAAGAACTAGAGCTAATTAGTATAATTGCGCAATATCCAAGATTAATTGCAATAGCCGCAAAAGCACATGAGCCACACAAAATTGCCTTTTATATTCATGAGGTTGCCAAAGGCTTGCATAAGTTTTGGGCGAAGGGAAAAGAAAACCCAAATTTACGGTTTGTTAATGCAAATAGTTTGAATGTAACATTAACGAGGTTGGCTTTAGTTCACGCTGTAAATGTGGTACTAAAAAGCGGCTTGGCAATATTAGGGGTTAACGCACCAGAAAAACTTTCATAATTCAGGCACATTGCTGTGTAAAACAAAACCATACCAAGTTTTAGGTTTTGTGAATTAGTTAAGTAAAAGGTGTATAAAGATGGGTACTGTGCGCATGTCGAAAGATTTTGAACAGACAAATGAGTCCGATGATTTAATTGCAGAATTAGCACGTTTAATGGCTGAAGATGCACGTGATGGAAGTAATCAATCACAAGAATTTCCTATGCCAGCTGCTAATGATGAAGTGCTGGTAAATGAAAGTGAGAGTGCGCCAGATGTCGAGCAAACTCCAATCCCTCAAATTGATAAGAGCCTAGACAATGTTTTAAGCGCGAGCGAGAGATTAAGCGTTACTCGTTCGGCAAAAGAAATTGTTACTAATGAAATAGGTGTTGATGAGCAAAGCCTAACCGTTGACGCTTTTGAAGAAGAAACTGTTGCACAAACAGCAGAAGTGGCAAACGAGCCAGAGTTTCTTAGTCCGCTAGAGGGTACAAAAGAGAGTGCAGATCCAATAGCAGATCTTATTTTTGCGCAACTTGGAGTGCAAGGGGCTGGAGTGCAAGAGGCTGGAGCACAAGAGATTGGAGCACAAGAGGCAACGGATTCATTTACAGATTCCTTAGAAGAGAAACACAACTCTTTCAATGCGCAAGATGAGATTGAACAGCCTCAGCCAGACTTAGAATCAACAGCGGATAATTTTGCAAATGACCCAGTTATTGACCCAGTCATTAGTTTGGGTGAAGAAAATGCTGGTAAAACTAGTGCTGAGCAAATTGTACAGGTTGAACAACCTGCTCCTTTATTTGCACCACAAGCGAATAAAGATGTCCGCCCTATTGCACAACAACAAGAAATTGATCCGCTTACAGAAATTGAAAACCTAATTGGCGAAGCCGTTCGTGACAATGCTAAACCTCAAGAAATTCCAGAGCCTATTATATCAGATGTGAATTTTGAAAACCCTTCTAACTCTATTGATGAAGCATCATTTGCAGCAGAATCAGCTATTTTAGCTACTGCTACAGATAGTCAAAATCCTGAAAGCTCTTTACAGTCAGCACAAAATGTTGATGAACATCAAGCAACAAACCAACCGCAAAAATCTTCTTTCCTACGTTCAATTTTAGGGCCTTCAGTTGCAGGAGCGATTTTATTAGTTGGAGGTTTTGGTGTTTATTATTACCTAAATCAAGGCGATAATAATGGCACAATACCAGTGCTAAGTGCCGATGGCACTCCAGAAAAAATTATACCACAAACAACTGCTACGGATAATACATCGCAATCAGTAGTTATGGATAAGCTTTCAGGTGAGGGTAACTCCACTGAATCTGAGCAATTAGTTTCTCGTGATGAAAGTCTAAATAACGATCCAATAGCAAGAGTAATTGCAACTAACGAAACTACTCCGTCAGGTATTGCTAATCGTAAAGTGCGCACTGTAACAGTGCGGCCAGATGGCACAATCATTAGTGGTGATAGTGCTAGAGCTGGTAGTGAGGCATTGCCAGTTGATAGGCCAAATGTTCCTGTTTTGCCAGCTAACCCAACAAATCCTGCGGCATTACAAGTAGGCCAACCGGTTGCTTCAGAGCAATCACCTCAAATTGCAATAACAACCACTGCCCCTGCTTCAACCGTAGTTGCTGTTGCGCCTAATCCTGCCTCACGTCCTGCAACTCCTGTTGCTACTCCTGCAATAACTGGTGCACCACCTGCAAATTCAGGAGCGGTAAACTTATTAGCAAATTCAGCAAGTCAAAGCGTAGCAACTACTCCAGTCACTCAAATTATTACTACAGGTCTTGCATCTGGAACAGGCTCTGTATCTGGAACTAGCGCTGCTGCCTATGTTCAGGTTTCATCGCAACGTTCTGAGGAAGTTGCAAGAAGATCTCTTAGTGAAATTCAAACAAGGTTTTCTTCAGTGATTGGCGGTAGTCCGCTTGAAGTGCAACGAGCAGATCTTGGTGATAGAGGTATTTATTACCGTGTGCGTATTCCAGCAGATTCTGTAACATCAGCTAATCAATTATGTAATAATCTTAAACAAGCTGGTGGTGATTGTTTCGTTCGCACTGATTAATAACTTTCAAAATTCAAGCAATGAACATTTTTTATTAGCCTATTAAATTGAACTTGTTCAAGTTTTTTTGCGTAATTGCTAATATATCATAAAAATCTTTGCATTTATCACTAAATTTTATAAAAGCAATTATGGTAAGTGATAATAAAGATTGGCTAGAGCAAGAACAGAGCACTCAAGGTGATAGTGGTGTTGTGCAAGATGATAGTATTATGTATGTGGACATAAAGGGCTATGAAGGCCCGCTTGATTTATTGTTAGATCTTGCCCGCAAGCAAAAAGTTGATTTAGCAAATATCTCTATTTTAGCGCTAGCTGAGCAATATCTTGAATTTATAGAAAAAATTAGAAAAAGTCGCATAGATATCGCAGCTGATTATTTAGTAGTTGCTGCATGGCTTGCCTATCTTAAAAGCCGCCTTATGGTGCCACAAGCCCCATCAGATGACGAGCCAAGCGGTGAGATGTTAGCGGCCATGTTGCAATTTCGCCTCAAGCGTCTTGAGGCAATGCGCAATGCTGGTGGTCAACTAATCAATCGAGCAAGATTGGGCAGACAAATATTTGCTCGAGGAGCGCCAGAGCAAATAATAATAACTAATTCGCAAATTTATGAGGCAAATCTTTATGATTTACTCAAAGCATATTCTGAGCAAAGAGAAAAAAATATAAAATCAAACTATGCCCCAAAAAGACGAAACGTTTGGGCATTGCAAGATGCACGAGATATTTTGCAACGTCTAATAGGTGATAGTATGGATTGGGTTTCTTTAGATAATTATCTAATTAAATATCTAGCCAAAGAAGAAGATTATACCACAATAATTGCATCTAGTTTTACTGCCTCCCTTGAATTAGTGCGTGAAGGGCATGTAGAACTAAAACAATCAGCGCATTTTAAGCCATTATTAATGCGCCGTGCTAAAAATAATTGATATGAGAAAAAATGAATAGCGAAACAATAAATAGAAATAACGAAGATGATAGGCCTGATTTAGAGCTTAGAAATTTACGCATAATTGAGGCGCTAATTTTTGCCTCTGAAAAACCAGTCGCCCCTAAAGATTTGCAGCCATATTTAAGCGATATGGCCAATATTGATGCTTTGCTTGAAGAATTATCTAAGCTTTATAAGGGGCGAGGGGTTAATTTGGTCAAGCGAGGCGATGAATGGGCTTTTCGCACCGCTGATGACCTATCGTTTTTGTTACGAAAAGATAATGTTGAAACTCGCCCCCTATCACGTGCATCATTAGAAACCCTATCTATCATTGCCTATCACCAGCCAACAACTCGTGCTGAAATTGAAGAGGTAAGAGGAGTTTCAGCAGGGCGAGGGACGCTTGATATTTTAATGGAGGCGGGGTGGATTAAGATGCGTGGCCGCCGCAGAACTCCGGGCCGCCCAGTGACTTATGGCACTACTGCTGAGTTTTTAGATCATTTTTCTTTAGAGAGCCTCGCTGATTTACCTGGCCTTGAAGAACTTAAAGGATCAGGTCTATTATCAAATAGATTGCCATCTAATATACAAATCCCAATGCCATTTGATGGGCCACTTCGTGATGATGAAGATCCGTTAGATGAGTTTGATGATGATGAAGAAGAATAATGAATTCTCAAATTAAAAATGATCAAGCTGATATTGGTAATCCCAAACCTGATAGTCCAAAGCCTTCTAACTTAAAGTGGGGTAGGCGGGGCACTGCAGGTGTTAGTTTTGCATCCACTATAAGTTTTGACAAAGTTGATGTCATCTTAGGTGGCAAAAAAATACTCAATCAACTTGATTTAACCTTGCTTAGAGGAGAAATTGTTTGCTTATTGGGAGAATCTGGCTCTGGGAAATCCACAATATTGCGTATCATTGCAGGTATCCAACAAATTGATTCAGGCACTGTTTCTATTAATAAAACTGTAGTTTCTGACGCTAATTATAATTTAGAGCCGCAAAAGCGAGGTGTTGGCCTGATGTTCCAAGATTTTGCGCTTTTCCCGCACCTTACTTTGCTAGAGAATGTAGCTTTTGGACTATCAAATCTAAAAAACACTGAAAAATATCGACAAGCAAATGCAGCTTTATTGCGGGTTGGTCTTAGTGGACGAGAAAATGATTATCCGCATATGCTATCAGGCGGGCAGCAACAAAGATTAGCTTTAGCAAGAACTATTGCGCCACGTCCCGGTGTTATAATGCTAGACGAGCCATTTTCGGGTCTTGATTCTAAAATGCGTGAAACTGTTCGAGCCGAAACTTTGGCTGTTTTAAGAGAAATAAATGCTACAACTATCATTGTAACGCATGATCCAGAAGAGGCAATGTTGTTGGGCGATAAGATAATTTTGCTTAGAAATGGCCAAGTTATACAAAATGACAGTTCAATTAATGTTTATCATCACCCTATTGATATTGAAGTGGCACGTTTTCTTTCGCCAGTTAGTGAAATTATTGGTATGGTTAAAAATGGCCAAGTTGAAACCCCGCTTGGAGCAATTAAAACACCAAAAAAGCCAGATGGGCAAAAAGTTATTATTGCTATTCGACCTGTTGATGCCATTGAAATGTATGATAAAAAGCCCGGAACAAGGGGGCGATTAATTTCAAAAAGAGAAGCGCTTGGGGTAGATATATATGAAGTGCAAGTAGAGCATATGGAGCAACTAATTAGTGTTAGACAACGCTCAAATCCAAACTTTCTTGTTGGCAGTGATGTCTTTTTACGAATAAATATGCAACATGTCCTTGTTTTTGACCAAGAATAGCAATATCTGTATTATAGAGTAGCCATAATGGCTTTAAGTAACTAGTGGAGAATATCAAATGAATCCTGGACCATGGGGAATCCTAATCATCGTTGTTGCAGTACTTTTATTATTTGGGCGAGGTAAAATCGCTGGAATGATGGGCGAAGTAGCGAACGGCATTAAATCGTTTCAAAAAGGTCTTAAAGACGACCCAGATAAGCCAATGGAAACTATTGATGCAACAGCTAAGAGTGAAAAAGATTCTGAAACTGTTAAAAAAGACAAAGACGCTTAAGTCTATTAAGTCTTGTAGCTAACCAGCTCATGCTGACAATAAGGATTAGACTATGTTAAGTTTTGGCTGGCCCGAAATGATGATCGTTGCGGCTGCTGCACTGATTATTGTTGGGCCAAAAGATCTGCCGCTTCTATTGCGCAATATTGGCCGTGTGGTTGGTAAAGTGCGTCGTATGGGCAATGATTTCAAAGGCGAGCTTAACAAAGTTGCAGCGCTTGATGATATTAAAGATATCAAAAAATCCATCACCCAACCGCTTAGTGATACTCACGCTGATATTGAAAAAGAATTTAACAAAATCAATATAGATGGATCTGTCGAGCCAAGTGGTGTGATGGGATCTAGCGACTTTGATGCGACAAATGTCTATGATGATATCAAAGCAGCAACTGCCAAATCCAAAATAGAAGTAGAGCCCAAAACAGAAGAAGTGAGCGCCGCAAGAGCAAGCATGGCGGCAAGCGTAACTAACACCACTGCCGCAAATAAAGCTAAAGCCCAAGCGAAAGCTAAAGCCCAAGCGAAAGAAAAAGCAGAGCAGGCAGTTACCAAAAAGCCAGCAACAAAAAGTAGTAAAAAAACTAGCAAGAAAGCTACTAGCTCGCCCACGACCAAGACTAATGCTAAGACTAAAAAAACTACCAAGCGCAAAGCCCCTACTAAAAAGACAGCAAAAGCTGCAACTAAATCTGAATAGAAGTTAGAATTTTATGGCTAAGAAAAATAATAAAAAGACCTCTAAAAGCAAGAAAGATCTGGCTAAAAAATATGATGTTCCAGTGAAAGCTGTCGAGCCAGATGCAGATGTTGAAATTATAGATGATGAAATGGCATCATCAGAAGCGCCTCTTTTAGAGCATCTTGTTGAATTGCGTAAACGTCTGATTTTTTCAGTAATAGCGATTGTTGTATTATTTATCGGGTTTTTCTTTGTTGCAGATCAGATATTCTTATATTTGTTAAGCCCGTTTGAAAGAGCCGCCGGCTCGATTGAAGGCGTGCGCCTAATTTATACCGCTCCGCAAGAATTTTTCTTCACAAAACTTTCAGTTGCGCTTTTTGCAGCTTTATTTGCGGCCTTTCCTATTCTTGCCGCTCAAATATACGCCTTTGTCGCTCCAGGTCTATATAAGAATGAGAAGGGGGCTTTTCTGCCCTATTTGCTGGCAACTCCTGTCCTGTTTGTCATTGGTGCGTCAGTGATGTTTTATGGAGTAATGCCGCTTGCCCTAAGTTTTTTCCTCTCGCAAGAAGTGACGGCAACAGGCGGCGCAACCATTGAAATGTTGCCCCGTGTTTCTGAATATTTAAGCCTAATAATGACTCTAATATTTGCCTTTGGCATTTGCTTTCAATTACCAATAGTGCTGACATTATTAGCATCAATTGATATTGTTGATTCAAAAAAGTTAAAATCTTGGCGTAAATATGCGTTTGTAGCTATTCTTTTTGTAGCGGCATTTTTAACTCCACCAGACCCAATTTCACAAATTGGTCTTGCCCTGCCTTTATTACTGCTCTACGAGGTTTCTATTCTTTCGGTAAAAATGGTAGAGCGCCGCAGAGCCAAAAAAGAAGCCGCTTTGCAAGAATAAAAGAGCAACCAAGCGAGATATAGAGTGGAAAAAGAATAACGGCGGGGGTGTCGGGGTCGGGAGCAAAGCGACCAACGGCGACAAGAATAAGAGGCGAAAGCTTTCCTACGCTCCTAACGGAGCTACGGCGGAGCATAAGCAATTCTAAAGTTCGCTAAGCGAACTAAGAAGTGCTAATGGCGGACAAGCAGGGTCGGGCTGAGCATGGAAAAGAATAAATGGCGGCAAGAATAAAGAAAGCAACCCAGCAAGATATAGAGTGGGAAAAGAATAACGGCGGGGGTGTCGGGGTCGGGAGCAAAGCGACCAACGGCGACAAGCATAAAAGAGAGATAAAATGTTTGATATAAAATGGATAAGAGAAAATCCTAAAAGATTTGATGCAGCCCTAGCTAGGCGTAACGTTTCACCAGAATCAGCAAACCTATTGCAATTAGATGACCTAAGAAAAACCACCATTTTAGTGCTCAATGAAGCGCAAGAGCAGCGCAATGCTACATCAAAACAAATCGGGCAGGCAAAAGCGCAAAAAGACGAGGCAAAAGCGCAAGAGCTAATGCAAGAAGTTGCCAAACTTAAATCTGAAGTTCAGCAAGGCGAAGAGAAAGAGCGAGAGCAAAGCGAAGCGCTAAATGATGCGCTTGCAGTGCTACCCAATATTCTAGCCGATGATGTGCCTGATGGTGCTGATGAAGATGATAATGTTGAACTCTCCCGTTTTTCTGAGCCAAGAAAATTTAACTATGTTGCAAAGCAACATTTTGAGCTTGGCGAAACATTAGGGCAAATGGATTTTGAAACGGCGGCTAAAATGGCTGGTTCTCGTTTCGTAGTGCTCAAAGGGCAAATTGCACGCCTTGAAAGGGCATTGGGGCAATTTATGCTTGATGAGCAAATAAAAAACGGTTTTTTGGAAGTTGTGCCGCCATTGCTATTGCGCTCAGAGGCACTGTTTGGCACTGGGCAGTTGCCAAAATTTGCCGACGATGCTTTTGAGACTAAAGATGATCGTTGGCTAGTACCAACTTCAGAAGTACCACTAACAAATATGGTGCGAGAAAGCATTTTAGCAGAACAAGAATTGCCCCTCCGCTTTACCGCTCTAACGCCATGTTTTCGATCAGAAGCAGGCTCATCAGGCAAAGATACTAGAGGCATGATACGCCAACATCAATTTAACAAGGTTGAAATGGTAGCAATTACCACACCCGATAAGTCTCAAGAAGAGCATGAAAGAATGCTATCGGCGGCGGAGGGGGTTTTGAAAAAACTAGATATTCCTTTTAGAACAATGCTGCTTTGTGCTGGTGATACTGGTTATTCAATGCAAAAAACCTATGATATTGAGGCTTGGCTTCCGGGGCAAAATGCCTATCGTGAAATTTCTTCGGTTTCAATCGCTGGAGATTGGCAAGCACGGCGCATGAATGCTCGCTATCGTGATGAAAATAAAAAAGCACAATTTGTGCATACGCTAAATGGCTCAGGTGTTGCGGTTGGTCGGGCGCTTGTTGCAGTGATGGAAAATTATCAACAAGAGGACGGCTCAATTACTATTCCAGATGTTTTAGTGCCTTATATGGGTGGTATAAAATCCATTAGTGCTACATCATGAGCAAAGGGCCACGCATTCTAATTTCTAATGATGATGGCATAAATGCCGTTGGTATCAAACATTTGCAAGAGATTGCTGCACAAATTTCTGATGATGTGTGGGTTGTTGCACCACAAGATAACCAAAGCGGGGCAGGGCATCGTTTTACGCTTGGCACTGAATTAAGTTTAGAGCAAATCGAAAATAATATATTTGCGATAGATGGAACGCCTGCTGATTGTGTGGTGATTGCCTGCACTCATATTTTGAAAGATAAAAAACCAGATATTATCCTGTCGGGCATTAATCACGGGCAAGATTTGGGCGATATTATCCATTGTTCTGGCAC
>JAKISM010000085.1 GCA_021648585.1 Devosiaceae bacterium
AAGGGTGATATGTGGGCTTGTTGTCCTTTTCATTCTGAAAAAACTCCGTCCTTTCATGCCGATGATAGGCGAGGGCGCTATTATTGTTTTTCTTGTGAGGCGTCGGGTGATCATTTTCGCTTTCTTACGGAAAAAACTGGAGTGCCTTTTCCTGAAGCTGTGGAGAGGTTGGCAAATTTAGCAGGTGTTGCTATGCCAGCACGAGATGAGAAGGCAGAAAAACGAGAACAAGAGCGCCGTTCTTTATTTGATGTTATGGAAATGGCGGCAAAATATTTTGAGGCGGCGCTTAGTGATAATATTGGTGCAAGGGCACGTGGGTATTTGCATGAGAGAAATATCACTCCTGCCATGCAAACTCATTTTAGGATAGGTTTTGCCCCGCAAAGCCGCAATGGCTTAAAAGAGCATTTGGCGCAAAATGGCGTGTTAGCAAATGATTTAATTGCCACAGGATTAGTGGTGCATGGTGATGATATTGCCGTTCCCTATGATCGTTTTCGCAATCGGGTGATGTTTCCGATTAAGGATTTTCGGGGTCGTATAATTGCTTTTGGAGGCCGAGCGCTTTCGTCCGATGTGCCAGCAAAATATCTAAATTCGCCAGAAACTGAATTATTTCATAAAAGAAAAACCCTTTATAATGGGCAAGGCGCTCGCCAAGCCGCCTATGATGGCAAGCCGCTAATTGTGGTTGAGGGCTATACCGATGTTATTGCGCTAGTTGGTGCAGGATTTGAGGCAAGTGTTGCGCCGCTTGGTACGGCTTTAACTACTGATCATTTGGGGCTTTTATGGCGTATGAAAGATGTGCCAATATTATGTTTTGATGGTGATATTGCAGGTAAAAAGGCGGCAGCTAGAGTTGTTGATGTGGCGCTTGAAAGGCTTAGTGCTGGTAAATCAATTCGTTTTGTAACTTTGCCTGAGGGGCAAGATCCAGATGATATTATTGTAAAGCAGGGGCGAGATATTTTTGCTAAAATGATAGATAGTGCATTGCCGCTTTCTCAAATGGTGTTTAATTTAGAGGCAGGAGGAGTTGTGCCGCAAACCCCTGAAGCTCGTGCAGCACTTGAATTACGGTTGAAAAAACGCACTGCTATGATTGCTGATCAATCGGTGCGCCATCATTATGTGCAAGCATTTAATGAAAAATTGCGTGAGTTTTTTGCGCCCTCTTATATTAAAAATAAAGGGCAATATTCTTTTAATTCTAATAAAAAAGATAAAAGAGGAGCAAAATCTATTGCTGCCTCTGATGCGTTAAAAAACTCTGCTCTATTAAAGCCTAGCGCCAAACAAAGTGTAAGCGCACGAGAGGCGAGCATTATTATTTGTCTGGTTAATCACCCTGATTTAACTTTAGAGCGGCTTGAAACTTTAGCCAATATTGAGTTTGAAAGTAAGCAAGCAAGTGAAATATTGTCGTTGATAATAGATATTGTTGCTGATAATTCAGATATTTTAGGTGAAGAATTAAGCGAAAAAATAGCTAAAAAGGGTTTTGCTAAATTACTTGAAAAGATGCAAAAGATGCTAGATAGGCAAGGAATTTGGCAATCTGGGGCGCAAATCGCAAAAATCGACGCTGAAACTGGATTAAAACACGCTTTAGCCTTGCATTACAAATCAGTTCAACTAAATAGAGAGTTGAAGGCAGCAGAAATAGCGCTTGGTAACGATTTAAGCGAAGAAAATCTTGAAAAGCTGCGAGACATACAAAATCAAATTGCAACTGTTGATGGCAAAGAGGCATTGATTGAGGGGTTTGGTTCACTATCTGGGCGTACAGCACAAGTTTTTTGATTTAGAACTTTGTGGTGGGGTGTTTTTGTGCGTTGTAAAAACTAATCAACTTCAGGTACGAGCTAGGCTATGAATGAAATTCGAATTATTAGGATTAATTTGTTAACCTCGCTTTATCTATAATTGTGTCATGACAATATCAGGATTAATAGCGTTGCGGCAAAATAGAAGCAAAAATGCTTTTGGAGAAACTTATGGCCACTAAGGCAGAGACAAAACAAAGTAAAAAATCACAAGAATCAAGTGAAGTAGCAGATGGACCTTTATTGGATCTTGATAATGCTGCGGTAAAAAAGCTGATAAAGCTAGCAAAGAAGCGCACCTATGTTACTTACGAAGAGATTAATAGTGTGCTTCCTAGTGATCAGGTAACTTCTGAGCAGATTGAAGATATGATGTCTATGTTCTCTGAAATGGGCGTAAATGTTATTGATGAAGAAGATATTGAAGATACTGAGAGCGAAAAAGACGCAAAAGGAACAGCAGTTGCTACAGTAACTTCTGGTACTGCAGTTGCAACCAACTCTAATGCTCGTGCTGGATCTGACAGAACTGATGACCCTGTTCGTATGTATTTGCGTGAAATGGGTACGGTTGAATTGCTTTCTCGTGAAGGTGAAATCTCAATAGCTAAGCGTATTGAAGCAGGTCGTGAAACTATGATTGCTGGCCTTTGCGAAAGCCCGCTTACTTTTCAGGCGATTATTATTTGGCGTGATCAGCTAAATGAAGAAGAAATTTTATTGCGTGATATTATTGATCTTGATGCAACTTATGCAGGGCCCGATGCCAAGCAAGTTTCTGCGGTTGCCGTTACTAATGCCGATGGTGAAGTTGACGATAAAGCAGTAGTTGCAACTCCTGCACCAAGAAGTAGCGCCATTGGTGATGGTGTTATTGGGGCTGATGGTGAATTATTACACAATGATGATGATGAAGAAGATGATGATGAAGATTTTGAAGCAAATCTTTCTCTTTCTGCAATGGAAGCTGAGTTAAAACCACAAACTGTTGAAACATTTGATGTGATTGCCAAAATCTATGTCAAAATGCGTAAAATTCAAGATAGGCATACAGAAGATAAATTAGCGGCTCGTGATCTTAAGTCAGCGGAAGTGAAAAAACTTGGTGCTTTGCATGAAGATGTTATCAAGCATGTGAAATCTTTGGCGCTTAATAATTCTCGTATTGAAAGCTTAGTTGAGCAACTTTATGATATTAATAAGCGTTTGATGCGCACCGAGGGGCGGCTTTTGCGTCTTGCTGAAAGCTATGGCATTAAGCGTGAGAAATTTCTTGAAGCCTATTATGGTGGTGAGCTTGATCCTGATTGGACAGAAAAAGTTTCAACTATTGTTGGTAAGGGCTGGGGCGAATTTGTTAAGCGTGAATATGACACTATTGAAGATTTACGTTCAGAAATTCATCACTTAGCTACCGAAACAGGCTTAGATATTGATCAGTTCCGCCAGTTGGTGAACAAGGTGAAAAAGGGCGAAAGAGAAGCCGCAATAGCTAAAAAAGAAATGGTTGAAGCAAATTTACGCCTTGTTATTTCTATTGCTAAAAAATACACAAATCGTGGTTTGCAATTTTTGGATCTTATTCAAGAGGGCAATATTGGTCTTATGAAAGCGGTTGATAAATTTGAATATCGTCGTGGCTATAAATTCTCGACCTATGCTACATGGTGGATACGCCAAGCGATAACCCGCTCAATCGCTGATCAAGCACGCACAATTCGTATTCCAGTACATATGATTGAAACCATTAATAAAATTGTGCGCACCTCTCGCCAAATGTTACACGAAATTGGACGTGAGCCAACACCAGAAGAGCTTAGTGTTAAGCTGCAGATGGGGCTTGATAAGGTGCGTAAAGTTCTTAAAATTGCCAAAGAGCCTATTTCGCTTGAAACGCCTATTGGTGATGAAGAAGATAGTAATCTTGGTGATTTCATTCCAGATACTAACGCACAACAACCTATTGAAAGCGCTATTCATTCGAACCTGCGTGATACAACAACCAGAGTGCTGGCGTCCCTCACCCCACGTGAAGAAAGAGTTTTGCGTATGCGCTTTGGCATTGGCATGAACACCGATCACACGCTTGAAGAAGTTGGGCAGCAATTCTCGGTTACTCGTGAGCGTATCCGGCAAATTGAGGCAAAGGCTTTGAGGAAGTTGAAACATCCGAGCAGAAGTAGGAAATTGCGGAGTTTCTTGGATAATTAGCCTTTACAGCGTTCGCTTTTTGTTCTAGTAATAGATATTGAGGGGAAAGATGTATAAATTCATAGATTTGTTTGCTGGTATTGGGGGGTTTCACTATGCGTTTAGTAATGTGGGAGCGCAATGTGTGTTTGCCAGCGAGTTGGATTTACATGCTAGAAAAACATATTTAGAAAATCATCAAATAAAAGAAGAAAATTTTGCAGGTGATATAAATCTTGTAAAAATAGAGAATATTCCAGATTTTAATATCTTGTGCGCTGGCTTTCCTTGCCAGCCATTTTCCCAGGCTGGGTTTAAAAAAGGTTTTTTTGATACTAGGGGAACATTATTTTTCAAAATATTAGAAATAATTGATAAAAAATCTCCCGATGCATTTTTTTTAGAAAATGTAAGACATTTATATAAGCATGATGATGGCAATACTTTTGAAACAATTAGAAATTCTCTTTTAGATAAAGGGTATTCGTTCCAACATTTTTTGGTTAAAGCAAGCGACTATGGTTTGCCTCAACATAGACCTCGCTTGTTTATGATTGGGTTCAAAAATGGTGCAAAGATTAATCAACCACAAAAATTGCCATTAAAATTTACAATGAGTGATGTGTTAAATGGTAAATGTGAGAAAAAAATTGGTTACACTCTTAGGGTTGGAGGAAGGGGATCAGCAATTACTGATCGTAGGAATTGGGATAGTTATAAGGTCGATGATAATATTGTCAGAATTGGTGCAAAAGAAGGCCTTTTAATGCAAGGGTTTCCTGATGATTTTACGTTCCCAGTTTCTGCTACTCAAGCAATGAAACAGTTGGGTAATTCTGTTGCTATTCCTGCTATACAAGCCTTTGCAGGTGAGATTGTTAAAGCCTTAGATAATAGAAAAGTTGATAATGTCAAAACTGCGTGATTTGAATATTATTCCTAATGGAGGGAGTAGTGCTAAACTGTTTGAAGAATTATTCCCAAAAATTCTTGATGTTGAATATTTCTCCCCATCGAATTTTATCTCTAAAAATTGGGCAATTTACGAAAATAATCCAATAAAAAATAATAATCTTAATGGGGCAGTTTTTGAGTATTTATTAGCTAGCATTTTTTACCTTGAAGGGATCAAGCCTTTATTTTTTCAGGCTCAGGTTGTATTTGTTCCAAATGTAAATTTTGACTTTTTATGTTACTCGAATGAATTTGGGCCAGTAGTTTTTTCGGCTAAGACAAGCCTTAGGGAACGATATAAACAAGCTGATTTAGAAGCAATTGCGCTTAAATATGTTCATAGAAAAGCAAAATCATATTTGGTAACTTTGAATGAAATAGAAGCAAAATCGGTCAATAAAAAAATTATCTCTGGAGATGTTATTGGGATTGATAATGTTATTGTTGCTACTTCGTCTGAGTTTGATGAGTTGATTAAAAATATAAAAAAATATGATTTTATAAAACCAGATAAGGTAGAAATTATAAAATCACTTCGTATTATTGAATAATCTTCTTTTTAATAGCTATTATTTCATTTGTAATTGCGACATGCCTATGTATTTAGTTTGAGGGAGCTCTAATCAAAATCCCTAATAAATTCTTGCAAATTGCACTTAGTAAATTCTCATGCTAGTTTTATGATTATAAAAAACTGGAGAATTACCATGCGCTACTCCCAAAATTTAGAGACCCACGAGGTATTTAATCAAAGCCCGATTTTTGGTGATATTAATCTTTATAGCTCCGATAAAATATTATGTGAAACGGTGCGGCGTGAGGGTGGTGCTTTAGCACAAGATGCGCTTATAGGTTTTGGTAAAAAGATGGGTAGTTCTGAAACATTTGATCTTGGGCGACAGGCTAATGAGTTTTTGCCAATTTTGCGAACATTTGATGAGAAGGGTTATCGGCAAGATTTTGTTGAATATCACCCTGCCTATCATAGGATAATGGCATTAAGTTTTGCGCAGGGGCTACATTGCTCACCATGGGAATGCGATGAAGAGGGAAAAGTGCAATCGGGAGGCAATGTAATTCGTTGTGCGGGGCTTTTTATGGCGGCGCAAGTAGAGGGAGGGCATTGTTGCCCTATTACTATGACTAACGCCGTTGTGCCAGTTTTGCGTTTGCAACCAGATATAGGTGCGCCATGGCTCAATAAAATAATGAACCGTGAATATGATGCTCGCTTTATCCCTTGGTATGAAAAAACTTCGATAACCATTGGCATGGGCATGACAGAAAAGCAGGGTGGCACCGATGTGCGTGCCAATACTAGCAAAGCAGAACCTGCTGGTGATGGGGCATATTTTATCACGGGTCATAAATGGTTTATGTCCGCTCCTATGTGCGATGGATTTCTTATATTAGCTCAATCAAAGGGTGGTCTTTCTTGTTTTTTAGTGCCTCGCCATTTACCAGATGGATCGCTTAATGCCATTCATTTCCAACGCCTCAAGAATAAGTTAGGCAATCGCTCCAATGCTTCTTCAGAAGTTGAGTTCCATGGTGCTTGGGGTCAAATGGTCGGTGAGGAGGGTCGGGGCGTGCCGGCTATTATTGATATGGTCACCTATACTCGGCTCGATTGTGCAATATCATCAGCAGGGCTTATGCGGTTGGTGCTGGCTAATGCCATTCACCATACCAGCCATCGCACGGTGTTTCAGAAAAAACTCATTGATCAACCGATGATGTCAGGGGTTCTGGCGGATATGGCTCTTGATGTAGAGGCTGCCACGTTGTTGGCATTTCGACTTGCTCGCTCATTTGATAAATTGGCAGACCCACAAGAAGCGGCTTGGCAGCGGTTGATGACGCCAGTTAGTAAATATTGGATATGTAAAATCGCACCAGCATTAGCCTATGAAGCGATGGAGTGTTTTGGCGGTAATGGATATGTTGAGGACGGGCTTATGGCACGTGCCTATCGAGATATGCCCCTTAATGCCATTTGGGAGGGGTCGGGCAATGTTATGTGCTTAGATGTTCTTAGGGTCATGCAAAAATCACCTGAAACATTGGATATTGTTTTGGCGAGTTTTAACGATGTTGCAAGTCAAGATACTCGTTTGCAATCTGGGCTAAACCTGTTGCACGAAATGTTAGCGGATAGGGGAAGGCTTGAGACTAATGGACGTGCAATAGTTGAATTGTTAGCTTTGCTAGCTGCTGGGTCATTATTAAGCCAACATGCACCAAGTGAAATTTCTAATGCGTTTTTATCAACACGTCTTACTGGGCGCTGGCGACATACTTATGGGGCGAGCATAGAGAAAATGGATACGAGGGCAATCCTTGCCCGTCATTCTCCTATTAGCTAATGATTTTTAGCTAGTTGCTTTCTCTTTTTCTTGCTTTTTCTAAAGCAGGGCGTGCCCAAACCATATCTAGATATTCTTTATAACGGGTAGGAATTTCAAAGCGTTCATATCTTGCCCATTGTCCTATTTGGGTGAGTAAAATATCTACTATACTAAAATTGTTGCCCATTGCATATGGCTTATCACCCAACTGAGCCAGCAGGGTTTTTGTGGCTTTTGCAAATTCAAATTTTGCCCATGGCTCAATATCAACTTTTAATTCATCTGGTATTAAAGAAAATTTAGTTGATTTTTTATGCTTTCTATATGCCCAAATTGGTGGTTCAAGTTCTGATTGTGCAAAGAATAGCCAGCTGTCAATTTGCGCTCGCTCCAATGTTGCGCATTTTGCAGATAGTCCTTTTTCTGGGTGGGCATCACAAAGATAAAGGCAAATTGCGGCACTATCGCTTATTACTTGATCTGCAACTTCTAGCACAGGAATTTTACCAGCAGGATTAAGCGCTAAGATTTCAGGACTATGTGGGCGCACATCAATAAACTCATAATCAATCTCAAGTTCTTCAAGCATCCATGTTACTCGAATAGAGCGAGAGCCAGGAAATCCATAGATCTTATATTTCATTTTAGAAAACCTAAATTATTATGAATTGGCTTTTACATTATCTTTTACAGCATCTTGTACTTTTTCAAATGCTCTAACTTCTATTTGCCTAATGCGCTCACGAGAAACATTAAATTGTTTTGCTAATTTCTCAAGGGTAAGTGGTTTTTCTTTTAAGCGACGAGCTAGAAAGATTTTTTTCTCACGCTCATTAAGCACTTCCATTGCTTTTTCAACCATGCCCATGCGCTGATTATATTCTTCGCTATTGCCAAGTGTAATTTCTTGGTTTGGCGTTTCATCGATTAACCAATCTTGCCATTCGCTTGTTCCCTCATCGGCTTTGACGGGGGCATTTAGCGAACTATCGCCAGATAGACGGGCGTTCATTGAGACGACTTCGCTCTCCTTTACATTTAGCCTATCAGCAATTTGTTTGATGTGCTCTGGGTGCAAAGCTCCATCATTAAGCGCTGCAATTTGCCCTTTGACTTTTCTAAGATTAAAAAATAGACGCTTTTGTGCAGCAGTTGTGCCAATTTTTACTAATGACCAAGAGCGCAAAACATATTCTTGAATAGAGGCTCTTATCCACCACATGGCATAGGTTGCTAACTTAAATCCCTTGTCTGGTTCAAAGCGTTTAACGGCGTGCATAAGCCCAACATTACCCTCAGAAATAACCTCAGAAATTGGCAAACCATAACCACGATAGCCCATAGCAATTTTTGCAACTAGGCGTAGGTGTGAGGTGATTAGCCTTTGTGCCGCTTGAGAATCATCGTGTTCTTTATAGCGTTTTGCCAGCATAAATTCTTCATCAGGCTGTAACATTGGATATTTGCGAATTTCTTGCAAATAACGATCAAGCCCAGCTTTTGAACTTAATGTTGGTAAATTTGATACGCTCATTTGCTCCCCCAGCTTTCTAAAAATAGCAAACCTGTGCCAAAAATAGCACGTATAATTGTTTAACCTTAAGTGGGCAATAATATGACCCTTAAGCACATTTATAGTATTTCCCATTTTCATTTACACACTGTTTTTCTGTGGGTTCATAAAATTCACGTAGTCACCTACGCTAAAATTTTACTCACCTTGAAGAAACAGCGTGTAAATGAAAAGCGAAAACACTATACGAGAATATAGGTATGAAAATATAAATTACACCCCTAAATGAATTTTATACTAAATTATATTGCTCAAGGGCTTGTTCTAAACTTGCCATATCGCTTGGTAAACCTGCTTCAAATAACATTGCTTGCTTATTTGTTGGGTGCTCAAATCCTAAAATTGCAGCGTGTAGAGCTTGTCGATTTAGGCCTTCAACAATATTTCTTAATGTATCTGGTAATTTTTTTGCCTTTGTTGCAAAGCCAGAAGCATAAAGCGGATCTGCAATTAGTGGATGTTTAATATATGCCATATGCACTCGGATTTGGTGGGTTCTGCCTGTTTCAAGTTGGCATATCATTTTGGTAATTTCCCAACCTTCCCCTGCATATCGAGAGCTGGTTTTATAATGGGTAATGGCCTCTTTGCCGTCTTTTCTTACGCCTTGCTTGAGGCGATTAAACTTATCTCGGCCAATGGCAATATCAATTTTGCTTGAACTTAGAGCCATTTTGCCCCAACAAAAAGCAATATAGGAGCGTTTAAGAGGGCCAGTGCGACCATGATCTGCAAATTGCTTGCTTAAATGATTATGGGCACGTTGAGTTTTGGCAACAACCATAATGCCTGATGTGTCTTTATCTAAGCGATGCACAATTCCAGGGCGTTTTACGCCGCCAATGCCAGCAAAGCTTTCCCCGCAATGATTTATCAGAGCATTGACCAAAGTGCCGCTTAGTGATCCCGGTGCGGGGTGCACAACCATACCAACAGGCTTGTTGATGACTATAACTTGATCATCTTCAAAAATTATATCAAGTGCTATGTTCTCGCCTTTTGGTGTTGGGTCAATGGGAGGAGGGGCTTTGAAGAAAACTTCATCGTCCAATTTGACCTTATATTTAGGCTCGGTTATTTTTTTATCATTGATTAAAATAACGCCTTCAAGTATTAGCTGTTTAATGCGAGTACGGCTAAGTTCGCTTTGTGCATTGCTTAGGAATATATCAAGCCTAAGGTTTGCATTATCATTATCAACAATATAAGTATTTTCTTTTTGCAAAATAGGGCTTTCTTTTATGTCTAAAAATTCTTCAGATGATAATAGTACAAGTGAAG
>JAKISM010000086.1 GCA_021648585.1 Devosiaceae bacterium
ATAAATACCACATGAAATGGCGGCAATATTATCTTTAATTGGGTTAGCTGAAATTAAGTCACGCGCCATCATCCATTTTATTGCTTCACTTAGGGCAACATAAGCGCCCGTGATTGCGGCAGTGCGCGTGCCGCCATCGGCGGTTATTACATCACAATCTAGCGTGATTTGGTTTTCGCCAAGAATTTTCATATCAACCACCGCCCTTAAAGAGCGCCCAATAAGGCGTTGAATTTCTTGGGTTCTGCCGCTTTGCTTACCTGCTGTAGCCTCACGGCGCATGCGAGAGCCAGTTGAGCGTGGTAACATGCCATATTCAGCGGTTACCCAACCAGTGCCTTTACCACGTAACCAGGGGGGTAATTTTGTTTCAACGCTAGCAGTGCATAAAATTTTGGTGTTGCCAAAACTAATCATAGCTGAGCCCTCAGCTTGTGGGGCTATGCCTTTTTCAATAGTTACTTGACGCATTTCATTTAATTTTCGTCCAGATGGTCGCATTTTTACCTCTAAATTTATGTTTAACAAACTATTAAAACTTGTGGCAGTTAAAAATGGTTTTCGTCAAGGTTTTAAATAGATAGCAATTTAACTTTATTGAAAATATTACCTCCCACTCATCGGGCCTGCACACTAGTGTATTGACACAAATATCCAATTTATTGCGAGCTTTTGAATAGGTTTTTATTACAACAAGAATAGCTGTTATTTGATATATTTAATATTATTTAAATAAAAATCCAAAAAAAATAGCATTTTACATTTGACATGGGTTAGTATTGTCATTTAACCGAAAGTATAAATTTAAACCAGATTTTAAAAGGGATATATTGTGGGTAGTTTTGAAAAAGGAAGCAAGCGTCAGTGCGAGCATTGCGAAATGAAATTTTATGACCTTAATCGCGACCCTATTGTCTGCCCTGGTTGTGGAGAAAAATTTGTCATAGCAGCTGATACTCCAAAAGAAAAAGAGCCAGAAAAACCTGCTAAAGAAGAAGTAAAAGCTGAACCTGATAATGTTGTTGAAGCAAACCCTGATGTTATTTCTTTAGATGAAGCTGAAGACGAAGAAATTGCGGCAGAAGATATTCCAGATGTTGATGATGTTGAAGTTGATGACAATGTAAATGCTGACCAGCAAGATACATTTTTAGAATCTGATGATGAAGATGGCGATAAAATTGATCTCGGAATTCCCGTCGTTGATATAAATGACGAAAATTAAGAAGCTTTTTTAAGTTTAATATATGGGGCCATAGCTCAGTTGGGAGAGCGCTTCGCTGGCAGTGAAGAGGTCGTCGGTTCGATCCCGTCTGGCTCCACCAGCCTACGCTCTTCGAGCTTCGGCTCGGCAAGCCATAGGCTTGATGAGGCGAACGAGTTAGAGATAGGCTGTCGCGCCGAAGTTGCTACTTGTCGTGTCGAAGTTTTAGCGTAGACAGAAGCAACGTAGGCGGACTATAAATAGCGCAATGAAATATGTTTAGGATCCACAAAATTTATCATGATGAAGAAAAAGAAATTCTAGTTCTTAAAGCAGTAATGGATTCGATTAAATCTATGGTTAATCATGAATTATTCACTCTATATCATAATGACCCTAATTCACAAATAATGTTCGAAACATCTATACATCAGAAGTATTTCAATATTATTTTAGTTGATTTTCTGAGTGCGCGGATACTTGATGAAAACAAGTGTCTTGAGGCGCTTCAGGTAATTATCAAAAACCCTAAATTTAACCCTAATGTACAATCACTAAAACAAGCAGTTGAATCATTTCAACAATGGCTAGGCCAAGAAGTAAATTGGGAGCTTTTTAATGAAACAAGAAAACTCTGGTTTCCATCTATCAATCAAGAAGTAGAATTAAAAATTACACGCAATGAATATATTTGCATTTGTGGTAATATCGCAAAACATAATCCGCAGGCTCTCACTAGACAGGCAAAGACAATAAAAAAGATATTTAAAAATAGTGGGGTTGAAATACAAAAAAATCAGGGTTTACTTGCTATGGAAGAATTCTATGAGCAATTCCATGATGATATATTTCTCTATCATAGTAGTATGATAGCAGAATTTTTAAATAATGTATTATGGGCAATCCATGAATATCTGCAACCGCTTTACACAAAATCAAAAAAACCGTTCTTTAAAAACGGTGAATTTTTCTGTCATTATGAATATCCAAGCGAAATAAAAGATGATTATGTAAAAACAATTTTTTACAATTTGATGAATGATGTGAGCTCAAAGCCATGTATGGTGCGTTTCAAGGTTAATGAATATCTTAAAACACGCTATTAGGTGTCAATAATATAAAAACCTATCAAACATGGATATATTTCCTCCAAACACACCGCCGTCATGCCGTTGGAAAACGGCATCCATTTGCGCTATCAGGCTATATCATCAATAGTGGTTTTGTGTGTGTTTTACCGTTGAGGACAATATTAAAATAGTGCTTGTTTGTTGGCATAATGGATGCCGATATTTTTCTCCTCACGCCAAAGGGCTTCAACGGCATAACATCGATAACCAATTTATAAAAATATCCTAGTTTGAAATTTCTTACCGCAAGAGAGAAAGCACAAAAAAGACAAACAATCCGCACAATCACAACAAAAAACCCTCACAAAGAAAACTACAAAACATCACAAAGCGAACAATTCTAGACCTTTTTTTGATTGGAATAATCATAGTTCTGCAACTGGTATTGATTTGCAGGATTTAAATTTATTTTTAATCAATGTTTACTTTTAGGAGGACTAAATTGGCTAATTTTTATAAAAATATATCTAATCTGAGCTGTGGGGAGTTCTTAAAAAACAAACATTTTTCTTTTTCGATAAAAGAAAGAATAAAAAGGGGGTTGTTAGGCTTAACCTCTATTACCTTGCCGTTTATTCTAGCGGTATCAGGAGCGCAGGCAGGAGAATATAATTCTTCAGAAAAAAACATATTTGATGTTAATAGTATGTTTTCAGCCCAAAGCCTAAGCCAGCGCTGGTCAGGATTTTATTTTGGCACAAGTATTGGTGGTGGCTGGGGTAATTCTAGCACTTTTTATGATCGTGCAGGTGATGACCATCCGAGCATTGAAACTATCAGTCCTAATGGATATTTGGCATCTATTTCTGCAGGTTATAACTATCAGATGAACAATAATATTGTTGTTGGTATTGAGGGTGATTTAGGAATGATGAATTTTCAAGCACCTGATAAATTAGACATGTGGGACGGACATATTTGGAAGAGTAAATATGGCGGTCTATGGGGTACTTTACGCCCTCGTGTTGGCTATAGTTTTGATAATGTACTGGTCTATGGAACTGTTGGTGCGGCATTTATGCAGACCAATGAAATAATTCTTGGTGATAATGACGCTACCCAAAATACTTATAATAACAATATTCATACGGGCTGGGTGTTTGGTGGAGGCGTGGAATATGCTTTGAGTGATAATTTATCAACAAAAATTGAATATTTACAAATGCAATTTCCTGAACATAGATCTTATACCAATAATGAAGAATTATATGGATTTACAAACTCTGCAAGCCTTGTGCGAGTTGGTTTGAACTTCAAATTCTAAATGATAAGTTTTGTTCTCGCTATTTATATAGCGAGAGCATGTCCTAAAATCATTGTTATTAATTATAATTTTGACATGCTGATAATGATAATAGTAGCTTAAAATCATGATTAAAAACAAAATCCTATTTCTTATTTTGATATTAAGCGCAGTCTTTAATGTAAGTGTGGCTTTTTCTCAAAGCGATAATCTCAAACTTACAATCATAGCCAAAGACCTTAGCGCACCGCTTTTTGCAACAGCTGCAAAGGGTGATGAGCGCCTGTTTATTGTGCAGCAACATGGTGTGATTTCTGTGTCTGAGGACGGCAAAATATATGATGTTTTAGATATAAGTGAGCAGGTTACTTATGCTGGTGAGGCTGGAATGCTTGGGCTGGCTTTGCATCCTGATTTTCTTGAAAATGGTTTGGCTTATGTTTCTTATACCACGGGCAGGCTGATAAGCGTTATTGAGGAGTATCGCTTTGATGAACAAACTAAGAGTTTTGATAAAGGTTCTGCTCGTGAAATATATCGCTTAAAACAACCTGCAGGCAATCATAATGGTGGCATGGTGGCTTTTGGGCCGAAAGGATATTTATATATTGGATTTGGCGATGGCGGTGGTGCTAATGATACTTATGAAACTGGGCAAGATTTTGATAATGCGCTTGGTACTATTGTAAGAATAGATATTGAAACCAAACAGCCGTTCAAAATACCGCCCGATAATCCACGAACAGATGGGCCAGCACCAGAGGCATGGGTCTATGGCTTACGCAATCCATGGAGATTTTCGTTTGATGGGGATTTGCTCTATATTGCAGATGTTGGGCAAAAAGGACAAGAAGAAATCAGTGTAATTGAGGCTGGCGCAGCTTCAAGCGGAGTTAATTTTGGCTGGCCGCTCGCCGAGGGAGATCAATGTCTGTTTGATAAAAAATGTAAAGAAAAAGACCTGATTTGGCCAATTAAAACCTATCCTGTTGGGCAAAATTGTTCAATTACAGGCGGGTACGTTTATCGGGGCGAGGCAATTCCTGAACTTAATGGATCTTATTTTTATGGCGATTTTTGCTCTGGTAAAATCTTTAGCCTAAAATATGAAAATGCTAATGTCTCACAAGAAAAAGACTGGAGTGATATTTTAGGAGAAGTTGGTTTGTTGGCCAGTTTTGCAGTTGATGGGTTTGGTGAACTTTATATTATTTCTTTGGGTGGAACTATCTATAAATTAGAAAGAGCTAAATGATATATGTTATTGGCTCAATAAATCTTGATCTGATTGTAAATGTTAAGCGCTTGCCACAAGCGGGTGAAACATTACTTGGCAAGACGTTCAAAACTGCGGCTGGTGGTAAGAGCGCTAATCAGGCATTGGCGGCAAGTCGAGCTGGATCGAGTGTTACAATGGTTGGAGCTGTGGGCAATGATAAAAATGCTGAATTGGCACTAGCAGAACTAAAAAGAGCTGAAATTAATCTTAGTAATGTTAAAAAAACCGATGAAAGCACTGGCATTGCTATGATAAGCGTGGCGGATAATGGTGAGAATTCTATCATTGTTGTTGCTGGGGCTAATGGTACTGTTTCCCCCGATATGGCGCTTCAAGCGATTAATGAAATGGGCCAGAACGATATTGTTTTATTGGCGCAAGAAATCCCTGAACAAGCTATAGAAACTGCATTAAAAGCTGCTAAAAATGCCAAAATAACATCTATTCTTAATATTGCGCCCTTTAGCGATAAGAGCAAAACCCTCGCCAAACTTGCTGATATTGTCATTGCTAATGAAACAGAATTTGCCGCACTTATTGGGCAAGAGTTAAAGAGAGGTTTTGAGCATGAACTTTGCGCTCTAGCCAAAAGAAATCAGCAAATTATAATTGTAACGCTTGGCGCTGATGGGGCGCTTGGCGCAACTAGCGAAGGCAAGTTGATAAAAGTTCAAGCATTAAAAATAAAGCCGATAGATAGCGTTGGGGCGGGGGATAGTTTTTGTGGTTATTTAGCTGCAATGTTAGAACAGGGCAAACCGCTAAAAGAAGCTATGCAAATTGCTAGCATTGCAGGATCACTTGCCTGCTTAAAACAAGGGGCACAACCTGCAATTCCATTTCTATCGGAGGTAGTGGTTAAGGTTTAGGTTTATCTCCCTGTCATCCTGAACGAAGTGAAGGATCTTAAGCAGCAAAGAAAGATGTTTCGACTACGCTCAACATGACAACAATCATCTCTTGTTATCTCGCGAACCTAAAATTTAAGCGGCATTTATTTTTTCAAGCGGGCCAATTAAAATTTCATGTAACTTACTCATATCGCTAGTTTGGCGTAATTGATCAACAATATGCTCGGTGCGAAATAACCTAGCAACTTTTGACAAAGCTTTAAGGTGATCAGCCCCAGCACCAATAGGGGCTAATAACATAATAACTAAATCAACAGGCTTATCGTCAATAGCATCAAAATCTATTGGTTTTTCAAGCCGTGCAAAAACTGCGCAAACTTTAGAGATATTTTCAATTTTACCATGAGGAATAGCAATGCCATTACCTAAACCAGTTGAGCCTAATTGCTCACGCTCAACCAACCTATCAAAAACCATTGCACTATCAAGACCAATGTCTTCTTGTGCTTTATTTGCTAGCTTTTGCAATAATTGACGCTTGCTACTAACCTTAGCACAAGAAATAATAGACCCTTCAGGCAGGATATCAACTAGTTCCATTCAAAGAACCTTTTTAATGTTTATGACTAATTGCTGATCAATAATTATGATATTGCTGGATCAACCCAGCCATAATTACCATCAGCGCGGCGATAAACCACATTTATGCCGCCATGTCCAGCATGTTTGAACACAATTACATCAGATTGTGCCAAATCTAGCTCCATAGCTGCCTCACCAACTGTCATTGTTGTTAGGTTTGAGGTGTTTTCGGCAATGATTGGCGGAGAAAAATTTTCCTCTACCTCTTCATGAAGCTCGGGAGAAGCCAAAATATAAGATTGAGCGATGCTCATCTCATCTTGACGTGCATTGCGGCGGTGGTTCTTTAATTTACGCTTATAACGACGAAGGCGTTTTTCAATGTGAGAAGCCATAATTTCATAGGCTTTTGTCGGGTCTTGCTCGCTTGCGCTAGCTTGTAATACGACCCCACTATCTAAATGAATTACACTATCGGCACGAAATCCCGACCCCTCTGGCTCAATAGTTAAATGACCATCATAGCCACCATCAAAATATTTCGTTACAGCACTGTCAAAATAATCTTGCGCCCTTAAACGCAAAGCTTCGCCAATATCCATGTTCTTTCCAGAAACGCGTAAATTCATAATAATCCTCACTTTCAATATTAAAATTGGGCGGGAACGGATAAACCCATCTTAAGCAATGTTCAAATCACTTAAGCTTAAGATATGCCTGAAAAACAATAAGTGCAATGACACAAAACAAAATATTTTCACTCAATACTTATTGACAGCGATATTTTGTTAATATTGTTAATTACCCATTTAATAGGAAAATAATAGCCAAACTACCAACAGCTATGCGCCAATAGGCAAAATACTTAAATCCATGCTTAGAAACAAAATCTAATAAATAGCGAACAACTATTGCTCCAACAATAAATGACGCAACAAACCCAATGGCAATATCAATGCCAAGTGAGCCATTTAATATTAAATCACGATTTAGATAGAAATCATAAGCAAACGCACCGCCCATTATTGGCAAAGCAATAAAAAAGGTAAATTCAGCCGCTGAGCGTTTATCTGTACCAAATAATAATGAGCCAACTATTGTTGCGCCAGAGCGAGAAACACCAGGAATAAGCGCCAACATTTGAAATAATCCAATAATAAGGCTTAAGTGCCATGGATAGGTATAAATATCTGTGTAGCGCACTTTAAGTTTTAAGCTATCAACATAAAGCAAAATAAACCCACCAACCACTAACATAATAGAAATAGTCATTGCGCTTTCATAAATAACCTGTTGAATAAAATCATGCGCCAAAACACCAGCAATAGCCGCAGGGATTGAAGCAAGCGCCACATTAAGCGCAAATAGCCATGCGCCCTTTTTGCCTGCTAGGGCATCTTTTATTAATTGCCATAATTTTGAAAAATAAATAGTTACGATTGCCAAAATTGCGCCTAATTGAATAAGCACAATGAAGCTTGCTGGTTGTTTCATATCAAAGAAATAGCCAGCTAATAATAAATGCCCCGTTGAGGACACTGGTATAAATTCGGTTAGCCCTTCTAATATGCCCAAAACTAAAGGTACAAAAATCCCTTGCTCCATGTTCACCATATCCTTAAAATAATTTTTAAATCTAAACGTGCTTCTAGCTTGATTTTGCTTTAAGCGCTATAGGTTAATATTGTAACTTTTGGACTTAATAAATATGCTAAAACTTCTTCATCATCACTTAGATCCCTCTTCAAGGCTTCTGCGCTTAATTTTTACAGAATATAAAATAGAGCTTGAATTGGAAAATGCTAGTAATTGGAAAAGGAGCGATAATCTTGAGCAAATAGATAATGGGGCTTTTGTTCCAGTATTACTCAACGATAAAATTTCTCCCCTCATTGGTCCATTAGCAATCATTCACCATATAGAAGATAATTATCAGCCACAAAATAACTCGCTAATTCCAAAAGAGCCAAAAGATCGAGCTGAGATGTGGCGGCTTTATGACTGGATTATGGGTAAGTTTAATGATGAAATTACCCACTATATTTTAGAAGAAAAAATAGGCAAACGTGAGCAAAGACATGGTGCGCCAGATCCTTCGGTGCTTCGTGCTGCAAAATTAAACCTAAAACAGCATGAAAAATACTTCACCTATTTGTTTGCTTCAAGAACTTGGCTTGGCGGCAATGATTTAAGCCTTGCAGATTTTGCTTTAGCTTCACATATTTCAATTCTTGATTATTTAGGGGATATTACTTGGGTTGAAGGCAATGAAATAAAAAATTGGTATAGCGCAATAAAATCTCGCCCAGCATTTCGCACTCTTTTAAGCGATAAATATGTTGGCATGAAAGCCTCAAGCCATTATGCGGATCTTGATTTTTGAAAGAATTAAACAAACAAAAATTAGTTCTAAAATTACAACAAAGAGCAAAAAAACTAGGCTTTGATCAATTTGGCATAGTAAGGCCAAACGCTTCACCTGATAATTATATTCAACTAAAACATGCACTGAAAAATGGTTTTCATGGCGATATGGCTTGGCTAGAAGACAGGCCAAAAAGAAGAGCAAACCCAAACGAACTTTGGCCTGATGTTAAATCAATAATTATGCTTGGGCTAAATTATACCCCAAGTGAAAATCCGCTGGAATTGCTTAAACATAAGAGCAAGGGTAATATTTCTGCCTATGCAAGAAATCGTGATTATCACGATATTATAAAGGGGCGACTTAAAGAATTAGCAGGGATATTAGCAAATAAAGATGGGGCAGAGGTTAAAGTTTTTGTTGATACTGCACCCATAATGGAAAAACCCTTAGCTGAGGGCGCTGGCATTGGCTGGCAAGGCAAACATTCGGTTTTAGTTTCACGTGAATTTGGCTCATGGTTATTTTTAGGAGCAATTTTTACTAATATTGAACTTATCTATTCAGAACCTGAAACACAAAAATGCGGCACTTGCATAAAATGCCTAACCATTTGCCCAACCAATGCTTTTCCTAAACCCTTTGTGCTAGATGCCAGTAAATGTCTTGCCTATTATAATAATGAACATAAAAGCCATATTCCGTTAGAATTTCGTGGTCCTATGGGCAATAGAATTTTTGGCTGTGATGATTGTTTAGCTATTTGCCCTTGGAATAAATTTGCAAGAGTAACTAGTGAAATTAAATTGCAACAGCGAGCAGAACTTGCAGCCCCCAATTTAAGCGAATTATTAGCTCTGAACGATGCTGCTTTTCGCAAATTTTTCTCTGGCTCGCCAATTAAGCGACTTGGGCATTCTCGCTTTATAAGAAATGTGTTAATTGCAGCTGGTAATAGTGAAGATAAAAGCCTGATTAAAGCAGTAAAGCTGCGCCTAAGCGATGAACAGCCACTTATTCGAGCTATGGCGATTTGGGCTTTAAGCCAGCTTGTTGCAAAGCAAGAGTTTTTATTAGAAAAAACTCGTTTTTTGCCCAATGAGCAAGATTTACAAGTAGCCAAGGAATGGGAAATTATCTAATGCGGTTTTTGTTTTTTGGTATGGGATATTCTTCGCTAGCCTGTGCTAATTTTATTAGAAATGAGTTATCGAAAGATATAAAAATTACTGGCACTATTAGAAATAGTGAAAGTGCAAACAGCCTTTTAGAGCAAAATATAAAGCCAATTATTTTTGATGGCGAAAACACCAATCACTCTCTAAACGAAGAAATCAAACAAGCAAGCCATCTAATTATT
>JAKISM010000087.1 GCA_021648585.1 Devosiaceae bacterium
CAAAAAATGAAACCTCAAATTGAAGCTCTTGGGCATGAATTGGCGGGGGTGTCGGGGAAGCGCCCAATGGGCGCGACGGCGACAAGAGAATATGTTGATTATATCGCCCTGTTTAATGACACAGATAGCCATTGGTTAGATGTAGCGGACATGATTAAACCGCAGGGGCATATTGTTAGCATTGTTGCCAATAACGAACCTCTTGATATGCTGGCCATTCGTTCTAAATCAATAAGTTTTTCTTGGGAACTTATGTTCACTCGTGCGATGTTTGAAACTGATGATATGATTGAGCAGCATAATTTATTAAATCATGTTGCTGGCTTAATTGATGAGGGGAAAATACAAACCACTCTTGATAGGGTGCTAAGCCCATTTAACGCCAAAACTATGCGCCAAGCCCATGGGCTTATTGAAACTGGCAACTCAAAAGGCAAAATTGTTATAAGTGGGTTTTGATTTATTTGTTATAGAAAATATAAGGCGCGCACCCGCCAGCTCTTGCAATAAGTTATAAGACCCAAAAATCAGTACGACCATTGCCGAGATTTTTTGACCAAAAAGTCCCTAAATACTGCAACACGTTTGGAGTTTTTTAATGTTGGTGGATAGACAAAAAACGTTTCAAATTCTGGCAACTCCACTTCGCCTAAAATACGTGCCAATTCTGGCTCTCCCCGTGTGGCATAATCTGGCAACATAGCAATGCCAATGCCAGCACGCACTGCTTGCAACATGCCATAAATAGAATTTACTTTAAGAGCAACAGGGCGGCGGGAATTTTCTTTGCGCCCCAAACGCTCAAGATAATTTATATCACCAAGAAAAGCAGGAGCTGGATCGCCAAAAGTAATTATGCGGTGCTTGTCTAATTGCTCAACATTATCTGGTTGCCCATTTTTTGCCAAATAAGATTTTGACGCATAAATATGAAAATGCACCGTGAATAATTTTCTTTGTATCATTTCTGATTGAGTTGGACGGTGCAAACGAATAGCAATATCTGCTTCACGCATCGCTAAATCAAGTTCAGCATCTTGAAGTTTTATCTCTAATTGAATGGTTGGATACAGCGAAAGGAACTCATTAATTCTTGGGGCTAACCAAGTTGCCCCTAATCCAACGGTTGTTGTAACAAGCAATGGGCCTGCGGGAACGGACTGAGTTTCGCTCATTTGCTCTTCAACTTGCGCCAATTCCCAAGACATTTGTTGAGCGGTGCGGAAAAGCTGTTCGCCAACTTCTGTAAGAACCAGCCCCCTAGCGTGGCGAATAAATAATTTGAGTTTTAAGTCGGCTTCAAGCGCTGAAATTTGTCTTGAAACTGCTGGCTGGCTCATGCCCAATTTTTCTGCGGCATGGGTAAACGAGCCAGCTTCTGCGCTAGCATGAAAAATTCTTAATTTATCCCAGTCAAGCATTTTATTGTCCTAAATTTAGATGAGCGAATATTATGTTTCTTGCTCATCAAGGAATTTTTCAGCTTCAAGTGCTGCCATGCAACCCATTCCAGCAGCCGTTACCGCTTGGCGATAGATATCGTCCGTTACATCACCAGCGGCATAGACACCAGCAATATTGGTTTTTGTCGAATCAGGTGCTGTAACAAGATAAGTGCCATTTTTCATTTCCAACTTATCAATAAATAATTTTGTTGATGGGGCATGACCAATGGCTATGAAAATACCATCAAAATCATGCTCGCTTATTTTACCAGTTTTAACATTGCGCAATTTTGCACCAGTAACAGAAAGAGGGATTTTTTCGCTCCCCAAAACTTCGTCCAATTCAGTATCCCAAAGCACTTCAATTTTGTCATTTTCAAATAGACGTTTTTGCAATATTTTTTCAGAACGAAATTCATCACGCCGATGCGCAACGATAACTTTCGATGCGAATTTGGTTAAAAATAACGCCTCTTCAACGGCTGTGTTACCGCCGCCAATAACTAAAACTTTTTTGTCTTTATAAAAGAAACCATCGCAAGTGGCGCAAGCTGAAACACCAAAACCTTTGAATTTTTCTTCACTTGGCAAGCCTAGCCATTTAGCTTGCGCACCAGTTGCAATGATTAAAGCATCACAAGTATAAGTTGTGCCGCTATCGCCAGTTAGAGTGAAGGGGCGTTTATCAAGCTTTACCTCTAAAATAATATCATTGATTATTTTAGCGCCAACATT
Organism: Devosiaceae bacterium; assembly: GCA_021648585.1. Lineage (GTDB taxonomy): Bacteria > Pseudomonadota > Alphaproteobacteria > Rhizobiales > Devosiaceae > S141-66. The sequence goes on from JAKISM010000087.1 coordinate 2,181, forward strand.
GATAGCCTGCTGTTTCATTTGCTCCATCAGCAATGTGCCATCAATAGGATCAGCAAATCCGGGGTAATTTTCAACGTCAGTGGTTATGGTTAGCTGCCCTCCCGGTTGAATTCCTTGAATTACAACAGGTTCAAGCATAGCTCGAGAACCATAAATTGCAGCAGTATATCCAGCAGGGCCAGATCCGATTATCATTAGTTTTGAGTGCATTAATCTATCCTATAAATATGTTACATAGAATATGTGCTATTTTGTTAATCTTGCAAGGGGAGAAATAGTTTTATACGAAATAATTTAGATATATTTTACATCTGCTATTTCGTAAGAGCGAACACCACCTGGTGCTCTAACTTCTATAGAATCACCAACTTCTTTAGAAATCAGCGCACGAGCAATAGGAGAGGATATAGAAATCCTACCTTCGTTAGCATCTGATTCAGGATTGCCGACAATTTGCCAGATTTGCTCTTCTTCAGTTTCTTCGTCAACAATAGTAACGGTTGCACCAAATTTTATAGTTGGGCCACTAAGTTTTGTAACGTCAATTACTTGCGCTAAAGCCAAAAGAGTTTCAAGCTCTTTAATACGTCCCTCATTAAGACTTTGCTGCTCTTTTGCTGCGTGATATTCAGCATTTTCTGATAGATCACCATGCGCACGAGCTTCTGAAATTGCATTGATGATAGTATGGCGATCATTTGCCGTGCGGCGATCATATTCATCATTTAACATTTTATGCCCTGAGATTGTCATTGGGACTTTTTCCATTTTTATCTCCTGCATTTCATTGTTAAAATTAATTGGGATATATTGAGTGTGATATATTGCGTAAGATATATTATAAGTTAAAAATCCGGCACGAAAATGAATTCATGCCGGATGATTATATGTTAGTTAATTTATTTGTTAGTTTGCAACAGACTAGTCTGCAACAGAAAGATTATTTGCAGCGGATTTTCCGGTGCGGCTATCTTCCACGATTTCATAATTAACTTTTTGTCCTTCATCCAAGCCATTCAGACCTGAAGATTGAACTGCTGAGATGTGAACAAACACATCAGCGCCGCCTTCATCAGGTTGAATAAAGCCGAAGCCTTTTTGTCCGTTGAACCATTTAACGGTACCAGTAGCCATGTTAGTCGCCTTTCGAGTAGTATAAAAAATGATTTTCCTCCAACATAGAGAAAAACCGGATAAATCGAAAATTTTGGATTAAGACGTAGTGCAAATAAACATTTGCTTTTTGTTAGTCGTGTAGCCGCAGTGATCGATTGCTCTTACATAGCGAAAGAAAACGACATTTACAAGATTTTTCTTATTATTTTGAAATTTATAGGCTCACGCCGCTTACCTAAGAAAAATAATCTTGTAATGGGCGCACATCAAGCTCACCACTTTTGTAAGCAACAATGCCTTTAACTGCAGCTTTTGCTCCCGAAATCGTGGTGTAATATGGGATTTTGCCAGTTAGTGCGGCACGGCGCAATGTCTTACTATCAGAGATTGCTTTTGTGCCTTTAGTGGTATTTATCACTAGCTGCACATCACCATTTTTCATTGCATCAACAATATGTGGACGACCCTCTAGCACCTTATTTATTTTTTCACACTCAATACCTTGTTCAAGCAAATATTGTTGCGTGCCACCAGTTGCAATAATATCAAAGCCAATTTCTTTAAGGGTTTTAATTGCCGGTGTGATGCTTGCCTTGTCACTATCTTTAACCGAAACAAATACAGTACCAGATTTTGGCACAGCGGTACTTGCCCCAAGTTGTGATTTTGCATAGGCGATACCAAAATCTGTATCCAAGCCAATAACTTCACCAGTTGAGCGCATTTCTGGCCCAAGCATTGTATCAACTCCGGGAAAGCGAGCAAAAGGAAAAACCGCTTCTTTAATGGCAATATGGTTAAAGGATTTTTCGTATAAATTAAAGCCACTAAGTGGCTCGCCTGCCATAATGCGTGAAGCAATTTTTGCTATTGGTTGGTTAATTAGCTTTGCAACAAATGGCACGGTGCGAGAAGCACGAGGATTAACCTCAATGATAAAAATCTCATCATCTTTAATTGCATATTGCACATTCATAAGGCCACCAACATTTAGAGCTTTGGCGAGTTCTGTTGTTTGGCGTTTTAGCTCTTTGATAATTTCATCACTTAGCGAATGAGGGGGGAGCGAACATGCGCTATCGCCAGAATGAATTCCAGCCTCTTCAATATGCTCCATAATGCCAGCGATAAACACGTCGTTACCATCGCTTAAACAATCAACATCAACCTCTATTGCGCCAGATAAATAGCCATCAAATAATAGTGGGTTTTTAGCAATTACAAAATTAATCTGCGCTTCTTTATCATTGGGATATTTCGCAACAATTTCAGGCGTTGCTAATTCGCTTAAAGTTGTTTGAATATAATTTTCAAACTGCTCTTCATTATGCACAATAGCCATTGCCCGACCGCCTAAAACATAAGAGGGGCGAATGACTAATGGATAAGAAACCTCATTTGCAACTTTTCGTGCTTCTTCTAATGAATAGGCAATGCCGTTTTTTGGCTGAGTTAAACCTAATTCATCAACCAAAGACATAAACCTATCTCTATCTTCTGCCAGATCTATTGCATCTGGTTGCGTGCCTAAAATTGGCACGCCAGCTTTTTCAACCGCTTGCGCCAAATTAAGCGGAGTTTGTCCGCCAAACTGCACAATCACACCTTTAAGAGTGCCATTTTGCTTTTCGATCTCTAAAATTTCAATCACGTCTTCTTCAGTTAATGGCTCAAAATATAGCCTATCAGAAGTATCATAATCGGTTGAAACTGTTTCTGGATTACAGTTAACCATTATAGTTTCATAGCCCGCATCAGAAAGCGCAAAGGCGGCATGACAACAGCAATAATCAAACTCAATTCCTTGCCCAATTCTATTTGGCCCACCACCAAGAATTATGATTTTTTCTTTATCGCTTGGCATTGCTTCATTTGCCATTTCACCAGCAAACGGCACTTCATAAGTCGAATACATATAAGGAGTAGGAGAAGCGAATTCTGCGGCGCATGTATCTATGCGTTTATAGATTGGGCGCACATTTAAGAGGCGTTTTTGGCGCACATCACTTGCGCTTTGTTTGCTTAACTCAGCTAAACGTGCGTCTGAAAATCCTTGTGCCTTAAGAAAACGCAAATTTTCTTCATCATCTGGCAGGCCAAATTCACGCACTTTTTCTTCCAAATCAACAATATTACGGATTTGCTCCAAAACCCAGTTATCCATTTTGCAGGCCTGATAAATGGTTTCATTATCCATGCCCAAACGCATCGCTTGCGCTACGTGCAATATTCTATCAGGGGTTGGTGTGCCTAAAACCGCCTTAATAGCGTTTTCATCGTCGCCCTCGCCAAGTCCTTCAATTTTGGTTTCGTTAAAGCCAGTTAGTCCTGTTTCAAGCGAGCGCAAGGCTTTTTGCATACTTTCAGCAAAAGTGCGGCCAATCGCCATAGCTTCACCAACCGATTTCATTGCCGTGCCTAATAGATTGCTAGCACCGGGGAATTTTTCAAATGCGAAACGAGGGATTTTGGTAACTACATAATCAATAGTTGGCTCAAATGAAGCAGGAGTTGCGCCCTTTGTGATGTCATTTTCTAATTCGTCAAGCGTGTAACCAACCGCTAGCTTGGCAGCAATTTTGGCAATGGGAAAACCAGTTGCTTTTGATGCAAGGGCGGACGATCGAGAAACACGAGGGTTCATTTCAATAACAATAAGACGACCATCTTCTGGATTAACAGCAAATTGCACGTTTGATCCGCCAGTTTCAACGCCAATTTCTCGCAATACGGCAAGGGACGCATCACGCATAATTTGATATTCTTTATCGCTTAGCGTGAGCGCTGGGGCAACAGTAATACTATCGCCAGTATGCACGCCCATTGGATCGATATTTTCGATTGAGCAAATAATAATGCAATTATCCTTTTTATCTCGGACAACTTCCATTTCATATTCTTTCCAACCAACGATTGATTCTTCAACCAAAACCTCAGTGGTTGGGGAAGCATCAAGACCGCTTTCGATAATCTCAAGATATTCTTGCTTATTATAAGCAATGCCACCGCCCGTGCCACCAAGTGTAAAGGAGGGGCGAATTATGGTTGGCAGGCCAATTTCTTCAAGCGCCTCAAGTGCTTCGGGGATATTATGAACTATCATTGAATGTGGAGTTTCAAGTCCAATTTTTTTCATTGCAGCACGGAATAAATCTCTATCCTCTGCCTTATCAATGGCGTGAGCGTCTGCGCCAATCATTTCAATATCATATTCATCTAGCACGCCCATTTTGCGCAAAGAAAGAGCGCAATTTAGCGCGGTTTGTCCGCCCATAGTTGGCAACAAGGCCATTTTATCATTGGGGTAGGCTTTACGCTCTTTAGCAATTATTTTGGCAACAATTTCTGGAGTAATAGGCTCCATATAAGTAGCGTCAGCTAAATCAGGATCTGTCATAATGGTTGCTGGATTAGAATTTACCAGCACCACACGATAGCCCTCATCTTTAAGCGCTTTACACGCTTGTGTACCAGAATAATCAAATTCGCAGGCTTGCCCAATAATAATCGGCCCTGCGCCAATGATGAGAATAGTATTTATATCGTTACGTTTTGGCATGTTAGCTTTCTTTTGCGTGCGTAAAATCAAGCAAGGCATTGCGCCTTACTTAAAATTAAAAATAATATGTCTGCTAAGGGCGCTTTATAGGCAAAGAATCACCTTTGGGGAAGGGGAAAAATGAGCAATTCCACGTAATTTTTAGCTATTGTGAATGTTCGACAAAACTAAAGATTTGCGCTATACTTAAAACATTATGATTCAGGAGGGTGAATAATGTCTAGCGATAATAAAGATTTACAAAAAGATAGTGGCAAGAAAATCAAAAACTCACGTTATGAGGCTGAGCTTGCTCGATTGCAGGTGGAATTGGTCAAAATGCAAGAGTGGATTAAGCATGAGGGACTAAAGGTTGTGGTGATTTTTGAGGGACGTGATGCTGCTGGCAAGGGCGGTACGATCAAACGCATTACCGAACCGCTTAACCCTCGTATTTGTAAAGTTGTTGCGCTTCCTGCACCCACCGAACGTGAGCAGGGTCAATGGTATTTCCAGCGCTATGCCGCCCACCTGCCAACTAATGGCGAAATGGTTATTCTCGATCGTTCTTGGTATAATAGGGCTGGTGTCGAGAGGGTTATGGGGTTTTGTAGTAATGATGAGCATGAAGAATTCCTTCGCTCTTGCCCAGAATTTGAACGGATGCTGGTGCGTTCAGGCATCAAATTAATTAAATACTGGTTTTCGGTTAGCGATGAGGAGCAGGAACGCCGTTTCCAAAAACGCCTGCAAACACCAACCAAACGCTGGAAACTCAGCCCAATGGATTTAGAATCACGTAAAAAATGGGCAGCCTATTCAAGAGCAAAAGATCAAATGTTCGCCCATACTGACATCAAACAAGCACCTTGGTATGTGGTGAGATCCGATGTTAAAAAACACGCCAGAATTAACTGTATCACGCATCTTCTTAAACAAATTCCCTATGAAGACCTAACACCTAAGCCAATAGTGCTAGATGAACGCCCAGCCCAACAAGGCTATGTGCGCCCACCGATGGAAGATCAGACTTTTGTTGATGAGGTGCATGATAAGGTTTGATGAGAAGAAACATATAGGGTATTGCGATTAATAAATTTTTCTCAATAAGCGATAGCACCAAAAGCTTTCATCTGTTTCAATTAACCTATTGAATTTTGCAGGAGAAATTCCAGTAAGGCGCTTTACTTCACGTCCCATATGAGATTGATCAGAAAAACCATTTTCAGCTGCTAGTTCAGCAAGTGATAGGTTTCCTCCTTCTTTGCCTTTTAGCCAATTTTCAAACAATGCTTCATTTTTGGAATAAGCAATAAGCTCTCGTTGGTTTTGACCTGTCCAATCTTTGGTACGGCGTTGTATTTGTCTGACGCTTTGTCCTGCCTTGGAAGTTAATGCTCTTATTGCCAACAGGCGAGACCAATCTTGTAATTTTTGAGTGAATTTATGCCCCTTTGGTCGAGTTTGTTGCCATATTAATTCTAGTTCATTTTCAAAAGCCTGCAATTTTTCGTTAAGGCTTCCTTGATCAAACATAGTTTCAAATAGCTTTAATAAATCTCCACTTAATATAGAATTTAAGGGTACAGTCCTATCAATATAGGGGCTGATTTCTTGACCCGTAATGGCCTGAAATGCATCGGGATAAAACCCAAGCGTAAGAGCAAATATTTTATCGGGGTTAAAACTTTGCACTGGTTGACGCAAAGGTCCACTAAACGAAAGAGAAGGTATTTGCATAGAGCTTGGCTTTTCTCCATTATTTTTACTTAAAGAAATTAAGTGGCTTTCGCCTTCAAAAATCCACGTAATTGCGCAAAGTGGAGATGCAGGAAAACGGTTTATTCTCTCATGTTCTTTAAGTAAAAGATGCCTTGTATCACGTAGGATAAATGCAAATATACAACCTGAAAGTTCTGCAGATGGTAAAAATAATGCGCAAGAGCTTTTGGCCGTTTCTTTATTATTGCTTTCATTATTCATGGTGATTTGCTGCATGAGTAACCTTATCTAATTCCCTTTTATGTCGCAACTCTTCTATATTTGATGTTTGCATTTGCTTATTTTGTAAAAATAAATAGAGGGAAGATAAATGGGCAAAGTAAAATTTAAGGGTAAATTTAGTTATAGGTTGAAAAGCTATTTAGCAATTTCAGCAATTTCTCTTGATGTAATATGGCGAAGAATTTGGCAACGCCCGATTGCTAAAGATTGGTCGATAGAGTTTGAAATAGGTGTTCTTTTCATTAGACATCAATATAATAGGGCGTTTGAATTTCAAAAAATTTCTGATGGGCGTGAATGTTTTGATAGTTTAATTCCATCAACTGGAGAGAAATTTGCTGTTTCTTCTTATTTATCAGCACCAAATGAGCCAGAAGGTAATTGGCATATTGCGAATGGTAAAAAACGAGAATTAACCGCTTTATATCTTCATGGTGGTGGTTATGCTTTTAATCCTGAAATCTCAAGTAATTTTGCTGAAATGTTAGCAGGGCTGTTAAATGTAAATCTATTTATGCTAAACTATAGATTAACCCCCGAGCATTCTCACCCCACTCAACTTGAAGATGCATTGGCTGCATATCGCTTTTTATTAGAGCAAAATATTGACCCCTCTAAATTGATAATAATTGGTGATTCTGCTGGTGGGCATTTGGCTTTGATGTTGTTATTAGAATTGCGTAGATTAAAATTGCCACAGCCAGCACTAGCTATCGGGCTTTGTGCGTGGACTGATATAGGGGAGCGTGGTAAAAGTTTTTATGGCAATGATAATTATGATTTGGTGCAAGGATATATGGCATTGCGTTTTGGCGAGTGGTTAATTGGGAACACATCTTATAATAAGGAACAGCTTTCGCCAATTTATCAAGATTTTACAAAGGTCGCTCCTATATATTTGCAAGGTGGAGGGCGTGAAATATTGATCGATATGATTAGTGATTTTGCAAAAATAATAAAAGATCAAGGCGCTGAAGTTGCTCTTGATGTTTGGCCTAACATGGTTCACGATTTTCAGATGCACGGCATGACCCATGTTGATAGTGTTGAGGCGTTCGAGCGAATGCGTGAAATAATTGCCATTAAAACTGGAGATGGTGGGGCGATGATTTCTAGCGCAC
>JAKISM010000088.1 GCA_021648585.1 Devosiaceae bacterium
CCAGCTCTTCTATACTATCTTTTACCTCATTAAACAAGCCAGCACGCTTAAGCGATTTAATAACCGTTTTGTCTAAATCCTCTTTATTATTCACCATACCATGAATTTTGGGCCCATAAGCAACATTTTCATAAATGGATTTTGGAAAAGGATTTGGCTTTTGAAACACCATACCAACTCGGGCACGCAATTCTACTACATCAATATTTTTATCGTAAATATCAGTGCCATCAAGAGTGATTGAGCCCTCAAATCTACATATATCTATTGTGTCATTCATACGGTTTATGGAGCGTAAAAATGTTGATTTACCGCAACCAGAAGGCCCAATTAATGAAGTTACTTGATTGCGCTCAATATCTAAATCAATATTAAATAATGCCTGTTTATCGCCATAAAAAACATTAACATCTTGTGCTTTTACTTTTATCTTCTTGCTCATTTTACCATCTTCTTTCAAAGCGTTTCCTTAAGAAAACCGCTAGTGCATTCATTATAATTAAAAACGCCAATAGGACAAGAATTGCCGCCGAAGTTCTTTGCTCAAATGCTGCTTCTGGAAAATCTGCCCACATATATATTTGTACTGGTAACACGGTTGCAGGATCGCTAAATCCACCTGGTATATCAACCACAAATGCTACCATACCGATCATTAACAAAGGCGCTGTTTCGCCCAATGCTCGTGCCATACCAATAATTGTTCCTGTCATAATTCCAGGCATTGCTAAGGGCAACACATGGTGCATTACGGTTTGCATTTTTGATGCGCCAATGCCAAGCGCCGCCTCTCTTATTGAGGGGGGGACAGAGCTTAAAGAAACACGAGATGCAATAATAATAATTGGCAATGTCATCAAGCCAAGCACCATGCCGCCAACTATTGGTGCTGATCTATCAAAGCCAAAAAAATTCAAGAATACTGCCAAGCCAAGCAGGCCAAAAACAATGGACGGCACGGCGGCAAGATTATTGATATTAACTTCAATGATGGTGGTGATTTTATTTTTTGGCGCAAATTCTTCTAAATATATTGCCGCTGCAACTCCGAGCGGGAAAGCTAGGGCAAGCGTTATAATTATAGTTAGGAACGAGCCAACAACTGCACCCCAAATGCCCGCCATTTCTGGCTCTCGACTTGCGCCTTTGGTAGCAAAAATCCAGTTAAAATCCTTTGAAATAAAGCCTAAATTTTGTAACTTATCGGTGTAAACTATTTCTTGATCTGAAAATTTTCTATTAGCTTCTGGCTCTGTTATTATTCTTAATTGCCATTTTTGCGCCTGAGCTGGTGCGCCATTTGCAAATGGCATTAGCAATTTGCCAGTAATTTTATTTGGTGCAACATATTGCGCTTTAATAATAGCTTCGCCAAAATAAAGAAGAACTGAGCGATCTTTTTTTGTTAATTGCTCACCCTCTTTAAGCGCTAGCTCACTACGGGTTTCAAGATTTTTTGCTTTCTCTTTTAAGCTGGCAATTAACTCAACTAATTCAGCTTCTCTTTTTATTAAGCGTTCAATTTCAGGATTTTGAGCACTTAATAATTGCCCCTTAATTGACTTGATCTCGTTAGTGGTTTTTTCAAGCGAAAGAATAGTGCCCGCAATTCTTTGATGAATTAAATTTGCTTCATTTGCAAGACGGCTTGAAATTTGTGCGACAATCTCATCAAAAATATTACTAGCAAAACTAATTTCTACTTGTTTTTCAGCGATGTTAATTTGCGCAATCTCTGTCCTGTTTTCAACGCTATCAGAAATTATTTGCCCTTTTAGATATAGGTCAGCAAAATCTGAAATTGGTACTGAAAAACTACTTGGATTATTTATATCATTTGGTCGTTTTAATATTTGCTGGCGTAAAATTACTGGTGCGCCCGAAGAAAGAATTGAAGAGAGTAATTTTTTATCTTTACGGCTCTTAACTTGCGGGAATTCTGCCCGAATAGCGTTGCGCACTATGCCATCATAATCTGCTTTTTTAAGAGCGGCTTCATCTTGATTATCAAGCACACTCATATCATATGGCAGCGATACAAAATGATAGGTAAAAGCTGGCAAGCCTTTATAGGTAATGGTTGAGAGCAATAAAAATAAAAAGCCTAGCGAAAAGAAAATCGCCCCCTGCCCCAATAATTTGAACATGCGCTCTTTTTTATAGCGTTTTTTAAGCCTTAAACGTGCAGCATCAGAAGTATGTTCTGAAATATCTGGCTTATTATTATCAGTCATATTGTTCTCGATATTTTTTAATGACTTGCAGGGCAATAATATTTAGCGCCAAAGTTACACAAAACAGCACCAAACCAAGCGCAAAAACCGCTAAAGTTTTTGCGCTATCAAATTCTTGATCGCCAACTAAAAGCGTTACAATTTGCACCGTTACCGTGGTTACTGCTTCAAACGGGTTCATAGTAAGTTTTGCTGCTAGACCTGCCGCCATAACCACAATCATGGTTTCGCCAATAGCACGAGAAATTGCTAACATTAAAGCTGATACAATACCCGGTAATGCCGCTGGAAGAACTACTTTTATAATGGTTTCAGATTTGGTTGAACCAAGCGCTAATGAGCCATCTCTTAAAGATTGCGGCACTGCATTTATTACATCGTCCGAAAGCGAAGAAACAAATGGAATAATCATAATGCCCATCACAAAGCCAGCCGCCAATGCGCTTTCAGATGAAATGACAAAACCAACATTTTCACCTGCCCCTCTAAGGAATGGCGCAACGCTTAAAGCTGCAAAAAAACCATAAACAACTGTTGGAATGCCTGCTAAAATTTCAAGCAATGGCTTGGCTATAGCACGCACTTTTTTTGAGGCGTAATCCGAGAGGTAAATCGCTGACATAAGCCCAATGGGTGCGGCGATGGAAATGGCAATAAGGGTGATTAATAATGTGCCAGCAAAAACTGGAACCGCGCCAAATACTTCAGAATTACGAGCCGATGCCTGCTCTCCTGCGCCCTCAAATGCACTTTGCGGCGACCAATTTGTGCCAAACAAAAAATCAAAAAATGGTACTTTTTCAAAAAACCTAAGGCTCTCAAAAATCAAGGAAAGCACAATGCCAATAGTGGTAATTATTGCCACAACAGAAGCGCAAATTAATAGCGCCATAATTGATTTTTCAACAAATTGGCGAGAGCGCTTTTTTAGAGTAATTTTCTTAAAAGCAAATAAATATCCAACAATGATAAAACCAGCACTAAGTGCGCCAACCACCATATTGCCTCTAGTTAAAAATTGAGAAAAATAATTTGATGCCAATTTAAGTAATTCACTTGGTTCGCCAAATGATGAGCCATTAGCAAGCGCTGCTGCTTGGCGCAAAAATGATGCTTGCTCAGCTTTTGGCAAGATATTATAACTATCACCAAGCATAGAAATTACATAGGCCTGCGAAAGATAATGTGATGAAAACAACCAAATAATCGATAGAATTATTGCTGGAGCAAGCGAAATAATTGCTAGGTAAGAGCCATGAAAAACTGGTTTTGAATGAAGAAGCCTAATGTTGCCTTTGCAAATTTTTAGCGCCCTATAGCGACCAATGAGAAAAATCCCAAATGATAAAGCGCTAAAAAGCAAAATCATGGTTAGGACACTTATCATGCTAGTTTTTCTTAACTACAGGCACAAGATTTTGCGCATCAGTTCTATATTTTACTTTTTCTTGTTCATTGAGAGGAATAAGGCCTTTTTCACTTAAATAGCCTTCCTCACCCCATGCTTTTTCTGAAGTAAATTCTTCAAGAAATTCAGCAATACCAGGAATTACCCCCACATGCTGTTTTTTAACATAAAGATATAAGGAGCGTGAGATTTTATAATCCCCTTGAGCAATATTTTCAAATTCTGGCGCAACCCCATCAACAATAGCGCCCTGTAATATATCTGCATTTTGATCTAAAAATGAAAAACCAAAAATACCAACTGCACCGCTATTAGCTTCAAGTTTTTGCACTATTAAATTGTCATTTTCGCCAGCATCAATATAAGCGCCATCTTCACGAATATCAGCGCATAAATTTTCCTCTATTCCTATCTGGCATTCTTTAATCATTACTAATTCAACAAAAGCATCACGTGTGCCTGAAGTTGGTGGCGGGCCAAGAACTTCAATTTTTTCGTTCGGCAGAGATGGGTCAATTTGCGACCAAACATCATAAGGATTATCTACTAATTCGCCATTGATTATTATTTTTCTTGCAAGCGCAAAAAAGATTTGCTGTGAAGTTATATTAAAAACAGGCCCTGATTTTGCATTAGCTAATACAATGCCATCATAACCAATTTTAACTTCAACAGGAGTTACGCCATTTGCATTACATTTTTCAATTTCTTGGTTCTTTATTTTACGAGAAGCATTTGTTATGTCGGGTGTTTTTTCACCAACCCCTTCACAAAATAATTTTAATCCTCCACCAGAGCCAGTTGCTTCAACTATTGGAGTTTGAAAATCGCTGGTTTGCCCAAAGCGCTCGGCAACAGAACTAGCAAAAGGGAAAACAGTTGATGAGCCAACAATTTGTATTTGCTCACGAGCCATAGCGCTGCTTGTGCTAATAAGAGCAATTAATGAAATAGCGACAATGTTTGAAATGGTTTTAATTTTCATAATGACCTCTTGATAATCATTTAATTTAAGGAGGCTATTATGGTAGTTATGTAACAGTTATATGACAGTTGAAAAATATGATGGGTAAAACATGTTTATTTTTTTAATAGCACTTCAACATTAGTGCCTTTGTCCTTTTTCGAGGTGATATTCATTGTTGCACCATGCCGATTTAGAATATGTTTGACAATAGCTAGGCCAAGTCCCGTGCCTTTTTTCTTCTTTGAGTTTTGTGCATTAACACGATAAAAACGCTCAGTTAGGCGTGGTAAATGTTTTGCACCTATACCTTGCCCAAAATCAATAATATTTAACCTATAATCAAAATCAGAATTATCATTTATTTGTGCCAATTTTATTTCAATATGATCTGACCCTTCGCCATATTTAATGGCATTATCAATTAGATTTTCAAATGCTTCAAAAAGTTCATCTTCATCACCAATGATAATTACTGGCTGTTTTTCCATATCCAAAATAATTTTAAGCCCAGCAGCTTTTGCTTGGTTTTGCAAAGTCTCAAGCACATTTGAAATAGTTTTATTAAGGTCAACTTTCTCGCTTGGTTTAACATGTTGCGATTGCTCGATACGAGAAAGGGAGAGCAAATCATCAATAAGTTTTGACATTCTTCCTGCTTGATTTTCCATTATTTTCAAAAACTTCTCACGCACTGCTTTGTCATTAGCACCTGAGCCTTGCAAAGTTTCAATGAAGCCAATTAGCGAGGTAAGCGGGGTGCGCAATTCATGACTGGCATTGGCAATAAAGTCTGAGCGCATAGAATCTGAGTGCCTTTGTTTGCTTACATCATGTAAAATAAGCATGGTTTTTACTTGTGATGAAGATGGGTTTTTGAATAATGCGATTGATATTTCAAAATATTTTTCATTTGGCACGCTTTGATGCATTTCAATATTTTGAGATTGCCCGCTTTTCATCAACTCATCTAATGCCAAAACTAAATCTGGATTACGCAAATAAAAACTAATAGGATTACCTATTGTTAATTCTGAAAACTCATTCTTGGCTAAATCATTAGCAAAAATAATATTGGCTTTTTCATCTAGGATAATAAATGGATCGCTTAAAATATTACCAAAATCAAATATTGCCTGCTCCCTTATTTTATCAATATCTGGCTTTTCTTCATTTAGCGCCAAAGCATTATCATTTTTTTGTGGAATAATTAGAATAGCTAGTGCAATAAAACCAAACCCTAATAGGCCTTGCAAGATAGAAATATCTTTAAGAATAATAAAAAGCGCCATTATAGCAAAGCTGGCTAATAGGGCAAAACGCCCTTGATGGATTTTATTTTTCCAACTGGGTTTATTTTTATTAGAGTTATTATTCAACATCGCCATAGTTTTGGTTGATTTATTTTTTTCAAACTCTTTGTTGCACTTTATATTATTTTAGGCAAAACTATAATTATTGCAAATCAACCAATTTTCGAAATAATGTCCTTAAAAAATATTTTTGACCAATTTAATATTGATAATCCTATTTTGCCCAAAGCGATAAAAAAAGGCGCTTTGCATTCGGGTAATTTCCCTTATACAAAAAAGCTAAAGCGTGAAGCCTATGATGCGGAACTAAGTAAAATACATCTTGAATTGGTAAAGTTACAAAGCCATTTGCAAAATTCAAAACAACGAATTGCAATAGTATTTGAGGGGCGTGATAGTGCTGGTAAGGGTGGCGCTATAAAAACCTATTTGCAAAATATTTCTCCTCGCCACAATAGAATAATTGCCTTGCCTAAACCAAATGATCGTGAGCGTTCGCAATGGTACTTTCAGCGTTATACCCGTCATTTACCAGCATCAGGTGAAAGTGTGTTATTTGATCGCTCTTGGTATAATCGTGCTGGGGTTGAGCCTGTTATGGGGTTTTGCACCCCTGAACAGACCAAGCACTTTCTTAGGGAAGCGCCAAATTTTGAAAAAATGATTGTTGATGATAATATTCATTTTTTTAAGTTCTGGCTAAATATTGGACGTGAAATGCAACTTAAACGCTTTCATGATCGCCGCCATAATCCGCTAAAAATTTGGAAGCTCTCACCAATAGATATTGAAGCGCTTAATAAGTGGGGCGATTATTCTATTGCTCGAAATAAAATGCTTGAAGCGACCAATACTAGACATGCTCCTTGGACGGTGATTTTAGCAAATGATAAACGAAGAGCACGATTAGAAGTAATGCGATCTGTTTTATCAAAACTTGATTATGTTGATAAAGAGCCAAAAAATATTGGCAATATTGATGTTAAAATAAATATGAATGGCAAGAAATTCCTAAGTTCAAGAAGTTGTAATGATGAAGGATAATATTGCTGATACTGACCTGCCTCCTGTTTTGATTGAAAATCAGCAGGGTAAATCAAGATTTGTTATCCTGTGCGATCATTCTTCAAACAACATTCCAAAAAAATATGATAATTTGGGAATTAGCGAAGCAGAAAGACAAATGCACGTGGCGTGGGATCCCGGAACGCTGGACGTTGCAAAAATCTTAGCGCAAATGTTTGATGCTCCCTTAATTCATTCAACTATTTCACGCCTAGTAATTGATAAAAACCGCTCTCGTGATAGGAGCGATTTAATTCCCTCAACAAGTGAATATATAAAAATTTCAGGCAATGAAAATATTAGCCAAATCGAGCGCCAACAGCGAATTAATGATTATCATATTCCCTATCATAATGCCATTACTAACCTGCTTGATGAGCGAGAAGAGTTGGGAATAAATAATATAATAATATCTATTCATTCTTTTACGCCAACCTATATGGGCATTAAGCGTCCATGGGAAATTGGGCTTATTCCTGGTATTGATAAGAGATTTACGAGGGCTATTTTTGAGGCGCTTATTGAGGATAGAACCCAAATGAATGTTGGCTGGAATGAGCCTTATGCTGCGGATCATGGCGTGCATTATACAATGGATGTTCATTCAGACAAAAGAGGGTTGCACGGCACAATGGTTGAAATCCGCAATAATGAAATTTCTGATGAAGGTGGTATTGATAGGTGGGTTAAAATATTGGGAAGCGCCATGAAAAGCGCAATAAATAAAATCTGAGTAATAGTTAGTTTTTTTACTTGCACCTCTAGTTGCTAGAGCTCTTACACTCTTTTTTTAATATAAATAAAAGAGTAAGTTTTAATGGCAAAAGAAATAATTTTACAAGTTGATGGCATGGACTGTGCCTCTTGCACCTCTAAAATTGAAGGGGTGGTTTGCGCTATACCCGGAGTTGAAAATGTTTCACTTAATTATACTAATCAGAAATTAAAATTTGTAATTGATGAAAAAACTGGTGACGCAAAAAAAGTTTTAAATGCGGTAAAACAACTTGGTTATAAGGTTAGTAATTATGGCGAGAAGCCAAACCCTGCTGATTTACATTGGTGGCAAACTGGCAAAGGTCGTCTAACTATTATTTCTGGTATTTTGTTAGGCATTGCTTGGATTTTAGCTTTCACGCTTAAGGAATATGCTGAATATGCTTTTGCTGGTGCGGCACTGTTGGCGCTTGCTCCTATGGCAAAAAAGGCGTTTTTGAGCGCCAAAGCAGGGCAGCCATTTTCTATTGAAACATTAGTGACCATTGCCGTTATTGGCGCAATAATTATTGGCGAAGCAACTGAGGCGGCAGTTGTTGTATTTTTGTTTTCCATTGGTGAATTACTTGAAATGATTGCAGCTGCAAAGGCTCGAAAATCTGTGCAAGCGCTTGCTGATTTAGTGCCAAAAAGTGCTTTTTTAATTACCAAAGATGGAGTTAAAGAAGTTCAGGCAGAAATATTAAAAGTTGGCGATATAATTGAAGTGCGCCCCGGTGGTCGCATTCCAGCTGATGGAATAATTTCTCAAGGTCAAAGCGCAATAGATGAAGCGGCAATTACTGGCGAATCGGTGCCAAAACTTAAAAAAATTGGGGACGATGTTTTTGCAGGCTCGATAAATGCTGATCAGCTAATTCGTATAGAGGTTGAAAAAAGCGCACAAAATAATATGATTTCTCGCATTTTAGAAATGGTAGAAGAAGCGCAAGCCGCAAAATCACCCACCGCAAGATTTATTGATAGATTTTCAAATTATTACACTCCTGCCATTATTTTAGTTTCAGCGCTCATAGTTGTTGTGCCGCCATTGTTTTTTGGTGGCGATTGGGGGCAATGGACATATAAGGGCTTGGCAATTTTACTTATTGGTTGCCCTTGTGCGTTGGTTCTTTCTACCCCTGCCGCTATTACGTCTGGCATTTCCGCTGGCGCAAAAAACGGACTTTTAATGAAAGGCGGCGTTGTTTTAGAAGCCATTGGCAAAGTAAAGCAAATTGCTTTTGATAAAACTGGAACGCTTACTAAGGGCAAGCCTGTTGTAACTGATGTAAAGATCTATGCTGGTGAAGAAAAAGATATGCTAGCGCTTGCTGGCGCTGTTGAAGCTGGCTCATCGCACCCATTGGCTTTGGCAATTCTTGAAGAAGTGAAATCTAAAAAAATTACAATTCCAAAAGCCACAGATTCTAAATCGCTAAATGGTCGTGGAGTGCAGGCAATGGTTAGCGGCAAGGATATTGTTGTTGCTTCCCCTCGTTATGCGGCTGAAATAAGTAGCTTAACTAAAGCGCAAAATGAAGAAATAGAAGCGCTTGAAAAAGAAGGCAAAACCATTGCTGTTACTATTGCAAATAAAAAAGTGCTTGGCATTTTCGCTATGCGTGATGAATTAAGAGAAGATGCTATTGCCTCAATGAAGGAGCTTAATGAATTAGGAATTACATCTATTATGCTCACTGGTGATAATCAGCGCACTGGCGAGGCATTAGCTAAAAAACTCAACATTGCCGTTAAAGCTGAACTAATGCCGCAAGATAAATTAAACTTTATTGCAAAGCTAAAAGAAAAGGGCTTGGTTGCAATGGTTGGTGATGGCATTAATGATGCACCAGCTTTAGCAAGTGCTGATGTTGGCATTGCTATGGGGGGCGGAACGGACGTAGCGCTTGAAACTGCCGATGCAGCCCTATTACATGAAAGAGTTAGTGATGTGCCAGATCTCATCAAGCTTTCACGAGCCACAATGAATAATATTTATCAAAATATTACAATGGCTTTGGGCTTAAAAGCGGTGTTTTTAGTAACTACTTTATTTGGAATAACATCTTTATGGATGGCGATTTTGGCGGACACTGGAGCTACGGTTTTAGTAACAATGAACGCTTTGCGCCTATTAGGATATCGCCCACGAAAATGATGTAGATCAATGTAATTATAGAGATATTA
>JAKISM010000089.1 GCA_021648585.1 Devosiaceae bacterium
CACCAATTACATTTGCCGCTTCAATAGGCATCATCAATACTTTTTGATTAGGTGATTTTGCAATGCTCTCAAGTGCCTTAATATAATTATTGGCCACGAAATAATTTATCGCTTGCACATCGCCAACCGCAATCGCTTCAGAAACCATTGTGGTAGCTTTTGCTTCCGCTTCTGCAAGGCGCTCACGTGCTTCCGCATCTCTAAAAGCAGCTTCCTTACGACCCTCAGCTTCAAGTACTTGCGCTAATTTATCGCCCTCTGCTCGTAAAATCTCAGCTTGGCGTGCGCCCTCTGATTCTAAAATTGTCGCACGCTTATCACGTTCCGCCTTCATTTGACGTGCCATCGAAGCCACAATATCTTTTGGTGGATCAATATCTTTAATCTCAATACGAGTGATTTTCACCCCCCAAGGAGAAACCGCCGCATCAACCACCGTTAAAAGACGCTCATTTATTTCATCACGGTTCGAGAGTAATTGATCTAAAGTCATAGAGCCCATAACCGTTCTAATATTGGTCATGGTTAGATTAAGTATGGCATGTTCAAGGTTAGAAACCTCATAAGCCGCTTCTGCTGCATCTAAAATTTGAAAAAAGTTTATGCCGTTTGCAGTAACCGTTGCGTTATCACGAGTAATAACTTCTTGGTGCGGAACGTCTAAAACTTGCTCCATCATATTTAGCTTGCGCCCAATTTTATCGATAAATGGAATGATGAGATTAAGACCCGGTTTTAGGGTGCGAGTATATTTACCAAATCTTTCAATAGTAAAATTATAACCCTGCGGCACAATTTTAGCACCAGCAAATAATATCAAAATTAGCAAAATTGCTAATGCAATAAGAGTAATTGAAAATCCGTCCATTTTTTTCTCCCTAAAACAAAGTTTATATAGAATCACATTATTAATTTAATTGTCCAACTTAATGTAGGTAGCAATATGGCTTTGTGCAAGCTTGTTGAGCACATAATAATCTTAATCTTATCATTTCATTACCCCACATCACTAGATTGTGAACGATATATTGTCTAAGCTGTTTTTAGGACTAGAATCAAAAAGGTTCGCATTAAAGTTCATAACAGGGAGAAAATTATGAAAAACCTACTTAAATCAGCTCTATTAGGCTCAATAGCCTTAGTAGGGCTTGGCGCTGCACCAGTGCTTGCTCACTATAAGCTAACCATTTTACACACCAATGATTTCCACGCTCGTTTTGAGCCAATCAGCAGATTTAACGGCCCTTGCTCAAGCGCAGATAACGAAGAGGGAAAATGTTTTGGCGGCTCAGCACGGCTTGAAACTGCTATTAAAGATGCTCGCTTTAGAGCAGAAAATTCTATTTTAGTTGATGGCGGAGATCAGTTTCAAGGCACATTATTTTACACATATTATAAGGGTAAATTTACCGCAGAAATGATGAACGAGCTTGGTTATGATGCTATGACTGTTGGCAATCATGAATTTGATGATGGGCCAAAAGTGTTGCGTGAATTTATGCAAAATGTAAATTTCCCAGTTGTTATGTCAAATGCTGATGTTAGCAATGAGCCTGAATTAAGTGATATCCTAAAAAAATATACTGTCATACGAAGCGGCACTGCAAGAATTGGTATTATTGGGCTAACCCCGCAAGATACAGATGAACTTGCTAGTCCCGGTGCAAATATTACTTTTTTTGACCCAATAGCCTCTGTGCAAGAACAAGTTGATGAATTAACCGCAAGAGGAATAAACAAAATCGTTGTTCTTTCTCATTCTGGTTTTGATGTTGATAAAGAAGTAGCTGCAAACACCACAGGCGTTGACGTTATAGTTAGTGGGCACTCAAATACTTACCTATCAAATGTTTCAGATAAAGCAGAAGGCCCTTACCCTACAATGGTTGGCGATACCGCTATTGTTGCAGCCTTTGCTTATGGCAAATTTTTGGGTGAGCTAAATCTTACTTTTGACGATAATGGTATTATTACTGAAGCAGTTGGCGAACCACTTATTATGGACGGTGAAGTTATTGAAGAAGTATCAGTAAAAGCTCGTGTTGCTGAAATGGCAGTTCCGCTTGAAGAAATCCGCCAAAAAGTTGTAGCAAAAGCTAATTCTGCTATTGATGGCGAAAGAGCAAATTGCCGAGTTAAAGAATGTGAGATGGGCAATCTAATCGCTGATGCAATGCTTGATAGAGTTAAAGATCAGGGTATTGCTATAGCCATTCAAAATGGTGGTGGTATTAGAGCCTCCATTGATGTTGGCGAAGTAACAATGGGAGAAGTATTTCAAGTACTTCCATTCCAAAACACTCTTTCAACTTTTTGGGTAAGCGGCAAAACAGTAATTGAAGCACTTGAAAATGGCGTTAGCCAAGTTGAAGAAGTAAAGGGACGTTTCTTACAAGTTGCTGGTCTGAAATTTGATTGGGATATATCTGTTGCCCCAAATGAGGGACGGGTTAGAAATGTTCAAGTCATGCAAGATGGTACTTGGGTAACTATTAATCCAAATGCTGAATATGGCGTTGTTTCTAATAATTTCGTTCGTAGCGGTGGCGATGGATTTAAAATGTTTTCAGATGCAAAAAATGTCTATGATTATGGTCCAGATCTAGCTGAAGTTGTAGCTGATTACTTGGGTAAATCCAACGGCTACGCTCCTTATTTAGATGGTCGTATTAACAAAAAATAGTCTTATTATTTTTAATCAGAAAGATCCCAAAAATTTACTTTTTGGGATCTTTCATTTTTTTTCAAATTAACTGTAGATTTAATGTCCATTCGACATATAAAAAAAATCATCTATGATTATTTCATGCAAGAAACTATCGCCAAAACTACTATCTATAATCTTATCAATGCGGGACATCTCGCACGCCAAGCTATGCTTGTGCCATTGCAATCTCATGGGCTAATTCCGGGAGATGATGCAATTCTTTTTGCGCTATCGAACCCTGATGGAGAGAGCGAAGAAAATCTTTGTCTTTTAACATCACTTGATAAAGCAGCTCTTGATGTTCGTCTTGAGAGATTGGTTGCGCTTGAAATTTTACAGCGAGTTGAAATTGGCAAAGAAAATTCTCCCGCCGCTCGCCTAACAAAAAAAGGCTTTAAGATTTCAAATGTGCTTGTTGCGAACTGGCAACAACTTGATGATGCGCTTATTGGTGAATTAGACAAAAAAGAACAAGCAAGTTTACAAAAAAACCTCAATCGATTTATTAAATTGCTCTCTCTTTAGTTTAATAAGGTTGCACTGCTAAAGTTTTAAACAGCACAAAAATTTCTTGTCCAATAACAAGCTCCATCTCTTTAATAGTGCGAGCCATAATAATAGCCGATACTTGCTGCCCCTCAATATCTAGCACAACCTCTACCTGCCCATTAGCTAGGTTCTTTATATTCACAATTTTCCCGCTCAAAGCATTTCTTGCGCTAATGTTTTTCACTATTTGACTAGCTAAAATTATATCTCTCGCCCATAAGTTCAAGCTACATTTAGCGCCTATTTTAAGCCCCATTCCCATTACTTGAGCTTGTTGTTTACCAATAGACATTGTAGCTATTTTATCGCTTCCTAATTTCATAACATTGCCAGATAATTTGCTAACAATACCATCATGTCTCGCTTTACCATATTGACTTAGAACTGTAGGCGCATCGCCATGCAAAATAATTTTACCATTGTGCATCAACATAAAATCACTGGCAACCCGCCCCGCCTCTTCAAGCGAATGAGTGACATAAATCACTGGAATGTTTAGGAGGGGCAAAACCTTTGTAAAATAATCTAATAAACCTTCTTTTCCACTCACATCAATAGCGCTTAACGGCTCATCTAAAAGTAATATCGAGCAATTTCTTATCATTGCCCGAGCCAGCGCCACCCGTTGCGCTTCGCCCCCCGATAATCCCCCAACAGGTTTATCAAGCAAATGTGTAATTCCCAAATTTTCAATCATGCCCATTTGCTCTATTGAAATTTTTTGAGAAAATGAAAGGCTTATATTTTTAAGCACATTAAGATGCGGCAATAATCTTGGTGTTTGAAACACCATGCCAATATTTCTATATTTTGCTTTTATAAAGGCTCTCTTTTTAATATCACAAAAAACCTGTTCAGATTGACTGATTTTACCAGTTTCTGGTTTCTCCAACCCTGCAATCAATCGCAACAGACTAGTTTTCCCACAGCCATTTTCACCAATTAGTGCAGTAATTTTATTGTTAAATTGACAATTCACGTCAAGCATAAAGCCTTTGCGTTTTAATTTAATACCTTGCAAAATAATTTGAGGCGAAGAGTTCATATTCATTTCCCTCTACCCTTAATTTTGTCAGATATTTTTTGCACCAATAGTTCTGAGCCAACTACACTAATCACAGATAAAGCAATAGATAGGCTTACCAAAATAAGCACTTTTAATGCGCTATCTGGTTGTTGCAATGCAGAAAATACTGCTAGTGAAAGCGTTTGCGTTTCATTTGGAATTGATGCCACAAAGGTAATGGTTGCACCAAACTCTCCTAATGCTTTGGCAAAGCCCAATATTATTCCTGCTAAAATTGCTGGTAATGCAGTTGGTAAATCTAGCAATATGAATATTTTCCAGCGCCCCTGCCCCATAACCGACAAAGCCTCATATAATTCATCATCAACCGCCTCAAAACCTTGCCTAATAGGGCGCACCATTAGTGGCAAAGCCACAAGCCCCGCCGCCAGCGCTGCGCCTGTCCAGCGAAATGCAAAGATAATTCCAAATTGCGCAAAAAACTGCCCCAAAATACCATTAGGACCAAATAAATCTAACAAAATTAAACCAGTGACAACTGGTGGCATAACCAAAGGCAACATTATTATAGCGCTTAAAATCGCCTTCCCCCAAAAATCCCATCGAGCCAAAATATAGCCAAACAGCAAAGCAAATGGCAAAGCACCAAGAACACCTACAAACCCTACTTTTAGGGTGAGTAAAACAATGTCATAAACATCAGCCATCAACCAAAAACCCTTTAGAAATAAGCAGTTGCTTAGCTATTTCACTATCAAAATAATTGAGCAATCCCATTGCAATATTATTATCTTCATTAATAATAATTCCGTAATAGCCAATTTCTGAATAAGAGCCTTTATCTATTTCGCCAACAATATTTAACTCAAAGGCCAAAGCGTCACTAAAATAAACAATGCCAAATCTTGTTGCCCCTGTCCTAACAAAAGATGCCGCACCACGTGCATCAGAGCTTGGCGCTAACCTGTCTTTTAATAATTGCCAAACATTCGCGCTTTGTAGTGCTTCACGAGCATAAATTCCCATTGGCACATGCTCAGGATCACCTATTGCTAAACGCTCGTTTTTTGCAATATTTTCTGGCAATGATTGCAAATTTATTTCACCACTAAAATCATTTTGCCCAACAATTACCAATTTATTGCCAAATAACTTTTCATATGAGGTTTGTTTATTTTGCGCCACCAGATTTGCATTATAAATATCTGCCGAAATAAAAATATCGGCAGGCGCACCCGCAATAATTTGCCTAGATAGAATAGCAGATGAGCCAGCAACAATATTTATATCAATGCAATTAGATTTCACCTGCAAATCATCCGCTAAGATCTGCACTATTTCAATTAAACTAGCTGCAACAAAAATATTTATCTTCTCAACTCTAGCACATGCAAAAGCTGCTTCTCCGAGCAATGCTAAAAAAGTAATTTTAATAGCAAAGAGACGCAGCATGTTTTGCCAATTCATGAATTTGATCAAAATTACCCTCCCCCAAAGCGCCCTTTGGCACTACCCACGACCCACCAACGCAAATTACATTTGATAGTTCAAGATAGGATTTCGCATTTTTTGATGAAATTCCACCTGTTGGGCAAAATTTAATATCCTGAAATGGAGATATAAAATTCTTCAACATATTTGCACCGCCCAACCCTTCAGCAGGAAAGAATTTAAGATATTTATATCCCATTTCAGACGCCGCCATTATTTCGGTGGCACTGGCAATTCCGGGTAAGAGTGGAATGGAGATATCTTTTGCTTGTTTTAGCAGCTTTTTTGGCGCACCGGGTGAGACCATAAATTGACAACCAGCATCAACAGATTGTTGCATCATTAAAGAATTGCGTATCGTACCAGAACCAATAATCGCCCCCTCAACCTTTGCCATTTCTTTTATGATTTCAAAAGCATTTTTTGTACGTAACGTAACTTCAATAACTGGCAACCCACCAGCAACTAAAGCTTTAGCCAATGGTTTCGCTTTACTTATATCATCAAGAACAATCACAGGAATAACTGGGGCCAGTGATAATATATTATTCAAACTATCCATTTTTTTAGCCATACTATATTTTTACCAAATCATTTCTTTTACTATTTCTAGCATATAGAAATTGAAAGTTTTGGCAAAACAAAATCAGTATATTTTTGATAGAAAATTTAAGCTATGGTCTTAATTCAATCGGAACAGGTGGTTTTTCTTTTACCAGCAAAATTGATATACGTTGATTAGAGGCCAAATAAGGATCATTAGGGAAAAACGGCTCAGCATCTCCTTTTCCAACAACCGAATAAATTCTATCTGATGAAAGCCCAAATTCTTCTAAAATTGCCCGAACAGAATTTGCTCTATCAGAAGAAAGCTCCCAGCGTCCATAACGTGGATTTGTATATTTTATACCTGCCGCCGTGTGCCCGCTTATGCGAATTTGATTTGGCATTTGTTCAAGCATTGGTGCCATCGCAGCAATCGCCTTACGTGTTCTTTCAAAGGGATATTTTGACCCTTCGGGAAACATTGCCCGAGCTTGTTGGTCACTAATAATAATGTTCACACCCTCTTCGGTATCCTCAACAATCAGATTATCTGAAATATAGGTTATGTCTGGCATATCTTGCCAAGCTTGTTTTAGTGATTCAGCGGCTAGCGAAAACTGATCTGCGGCTTCAACTTCATTTTTTTCAACATCAAAAGTATTTGCTTGCGGCCCTTGCTGCGAAAATTGATCATTCTCTACTGGAGAATAATCAGAATCTGATTCAACTTGTTTATCTGAAACCTGCTTTAAGAATTCACGCTCTGGATTGCCATCTATTTCAATTACCCCTGATTTCTTGTTTACAGCCAATATTCCAAACGCATCACGCATCGAGCCAGCAACAACTTGTAGCTTTTCTTGATCTTGAATTGAAAACGAAATGATAAGCACAAAAAAGCACACAAGAATGGACATTAGGTCAGCAAAAGTTACTAACCATTCTGGAATTCCTGCATCTACTGGTTTTTTACGTGCCATGTCTTTTCCAAACGCTAGCTTTTACGCAGCTTCTGCCAATTCTTCATTTGCTTGGCCTTCAGGTAAATATGCTGTTAGCATTTCACGGATAAGTGCTGGGCTTTTGCCGTCTCGAACTGACATAATACCATCAATTATTAAAGTCTGGTTGACCTCTTCAGTATCAAATTTTGATGTGAGTTTATCGGCAATAGGCAGGCAAACTAGGTTTGCCAAAACCGCACCATAAAGCGTGGTAAGCAAAGCAACCGCCATCGCAGGGCCAATCGCTCCGGGATCATCCATATTGGCTAATAATTGCACCAAACCAACAAGCGTTCCAATCATTCCAAAGGCTGGAGCTGCATCTCCAAGTGATTTGAAAACACGTTGCCCCTCTTGAAGGCGAGTTAATAATTGATCACGTGCCAATTCCATCGATTCACGAATAAATGCGCTATCATATCCATCAGCAATAAATTGCGCACCTTTTTGCAAGTTTTCATCATCTAATTCAATGCTCTCAAGACCCAAAGGACCCGAACGACGAACAACATCACCCATCTCAGCAATATTATCTATCAATTCACGTGGATCTACTTTTTTATGCACAAAAGCCACCTTGCCACCGATCTTAAATGCACTAAGCACCCCAGAAAGTGGAAAGCGTACTAAAGTAACAGCTAGGCCACCGCCAAACACAATTAACACAGATGGCCCATCAACAAATTGTGAAAAAGAGCCGCCCATTAGAATAGCAATAGTTATAAATCCTGCACCTGCAATAATGCCTATAATCGTAGCTAGATCCATCGCAATAGCCCCTTACCAAAAAAGAAAATAATTGCGCCTATAATGGCAAAATAGGAATAATGCGCTGTTAAGTAACAAGGTTAATTATTTGCAACTTTTTTATAGTAAAAACCAATAAATTTAGGAATTGTTAAGCATAAAGACAGCTTAATGACTAGAATTATAACAATTTTGCGAAATTCGCTTTTTAGAGCTGGCTAAAAAAATGGCAACTAACTTATGCAAAAAATATATTAGCGTTTTAATGCTAACTTTAAGCATAGGAATAATCCCAGCTTTTGGTGCTGATTTTAACTATGGCGGCGATGGTTCCGCAAGTAATAATCTAGATCTATTGCGAGGCTCATATGAAACTGGATGCTATTATCCTGCGATTTGCGGAGGCCTATTAGTTGAAGGTGAAATAGATGGTTCTCCCTCTCTAAAGAGTGAAACACAAGCAGTACCTCATATTCATCAAAAAAACCCCCCTCAAGCAAATATAATGCTTAAGCAAAAACAAGACCCACTTGCTCTTATTCCACTTGAAAACAACCTAATAAATCATCAAACAAATATATTTGCACCAAACACTGTTTTTGACTGGTCTGTTTCATTAAGAGGCGCATATCGTAAAGATTATAATGGTGAACGGTTTGAAACTATTCTTACGCCCAATATCACCGTCACTCATAGAAATAAAAATGCTATATATAATTTAGGGGCTCAAGCTAGTCTTGCTAAAGCAAGCGATAGTGATTTTAGCATAAGAAATGCCAGCACTGAATTTAGCTCCATTTTGAGAATTGATAAAGAAACTTCTCTTTCATATGGTGCTAATGCGCAAATTTCACAAGAAGATGTGAACTCCCTAAGCCTAAACAATAATATTGTTTCCACCCCTGCAATATTAAACCTAAATGCAAATGCAGCAATTTTAAGAGAATTTGGCAGGTTAACAGGAGAGTTACGCTTAGGTTATGGTCGTGATTTATATTCTAACACTGGCTTGGCTGGTGGATTATGGCAAGATAATAGCGCCAGAAATCGTAATTCCTATAGTGCTGGGTTGCGCTTAACCCAAGAAATCACCCCAATTATTAATGCCTATATTGATTTAGAGGCCACTAGAAATATTTTTGATACAACATCAACTATAGGGCTAGCCACCACGCAAAATAATTGGGCATTAAATGGGCGCGCAGGACTTAGCGGTAATTGGAGTGATGTTATTTTAGCTGATATTTCAGCAGGTTATGCACTTCGTCAATTTGATAGTACAAGCCTTGCTGATAGCCCAGCAATTACAATAGATGCTAATTTAACTTATAGAAATAATAATGGGCTTGATCTATCAGCAAATTTTGCTAGCGATATTACAACACCTGATCCAAGTAGTGGCGCATCATTAAGAGTTGGCTATTTGCTTAGCGCTTCGGCATCTTATCAAATTAATGATTGGCTAAGGGCAAGAGCTAGTGCTGGTGGTAATTGGGCAAGTTTTGTCGGATCATCTGATATTGAAAGAAGCTATTTTGCTGGTGTTGGTGTTGATTACAACTTTAATCGCCACGTTAGCTTAAGCTCCGATTATACCTATAATATCTCAAACAATAGCGCCACAACAGAGCGTGATAGCCACAGGTTTGAGTTAGGTCTCACCTACTCACGCTAATCTATAATAATATAGAAAGCTCTTTTCTAAATTCTTCTGAAAGCTCTTCCCTATCAAGCGCATAGGCAACATTAGCACTTAAAAAGCCAATTTTTGAGCCGCAATCAAACGTGCGCCCCTTAAATTTCACTCCAG
>JAKISM010000090.1 GCA_021648585.1 Devosiaceae bacterium
GTAAACTATCTAATGTTGCAGGATCATCGTCTGTACCAGTAAAAACCAAAGAGCCAATATCGCTAGCCAGCGTTTGTTGCTCGATGAATAATTGCGCATAATAATTCATTACTATTGCCAATATTGAACGATATTTTTCCTTAAATTGCTCAATATCTTCTTCGCCCATTAGCCTAGCAATAATCGCTACGCCCTGCTCTGTTTCAGGCATAATATGGGTTTGTTCGTCATTTATCATTTGCAGGCGGTTTTCAACTTCACGCAAATAATAATATGCCTTTTTTAACTCGCTAACTGCTTTTTGAGAAATCCATTTGGCTTTACCAAGCGCCTCAAGCGATTTTATTGTTGGGCGAGTTCTAAGACTTAAATCCCTGCCCCCTGCAATGAGTTGTTGCGTTTGCACAAAAAACTCAATCTCACGAATGCCCCCTCGCCCTAATTTTACATTATGCCCTTCAACTCGGGCATAACCGACATTTTTAGAAATATTTATTTGCCGCTTCATGGCTTGAATATCGGCAATGGTAGCAAAATCTAAATGTTTGCGCCAAATAAATGGCGTGAGCTGTTTTAGGAAATTTTCGCTAACATTTTTGTCCCCTGCCGCAAGGCGTGCTTTAATCCATGCGGCACGCTCCCAATTTTGCCCACGCTGCTCATAATAGGCTAATGCGCCATAAATAGAAATTGCTATTGGGGTTGATCCCGGATCTGGGCGTAGGCGCAAATCGGTTCTAAAAACATAACCCTCATGAGATCGATTATCCATTAATTCGACAAGTTTTCTAAGCATTTTTGTATAGAATTTCACTGCCTCGTGTGGGTTTTTTAACACGCCAATTTCCGCATCAAAAAACGCCACAATATCAATATCAGAAGAATAATTTAATTCTTTGCCACCGTGTTTTCCTAAGGCAAAGATTGCCAAGCCAGAATTAGCCGCATTGGCTTTTTCTTGCGGTAATAATAAATCGCCCTTTCTATATGCCTGAGCCATGAGAAAATCTAAACATGCGCCAAGTGCAATATCCGCAAAATCAGCCAAAATGGCGGTAGTTTCTTTTACGCTTAAAACCTTGCCAGTTTCAGCAATAGCCAGCAATAGGGCAATGCGTTTTTTTGTCTTTCGCAATGTTTGACTTAACTGTTGTTCATCGTCGGTTTCTTGTCCGAACTGTTGCAAATCTTTTAGTAATTTTTGCAAGACATCATCAATAGAACTATCTAAAGCGTTACATAAAAATGCGCTATCTTTGTTTGCAATTTCAAATAGATAGGGAGAAGAATTTAATAATGGTTCAAGGTTGGTTTTTGCCTTTAATATTATTTGTTTTTGTTTTTCCTTAAGCCCTTCAACTAGATGGCTAAAAGCCTCTCCTGCAATTTTTGGCAATGGGACAAGCTGCTCTATTAGTCTCATGTGCTTGCCTTAACATCTAAAAACCTAACCAGTTTTTGGCAAAGAAATAATGGCTCGTAGTCCTGATTTATTATCCTCAAGCCTAAGTTCGCCCTTATGCAATTTGGCAACTGCTTTGACCAAAGAAAGTCCCAAACCAGAACCCGGTTCTGTGCGGCTTTTTTCCAAGCGAACAAAGCGCTCAGTTGCACGTGTCCTATCATCTTTGGTAATGCCCATACCATTATCTGAGACCTCAATTTCGACTTTGCCATTATCTTCTCTTGTGCCAAGAATTATTTGCAAATTTTCTTTGTCACTATTGCTAGCATATTTTATGGCATTCTCAAGCAGATTTACTAATGCTTGCCCAACAAGTTCACGATTGGCAAATATATTTATTTTGCCCAAAATATTTGTTGAGAGCATAAAGCCTGCATCTTCTGCAACTGGTAAATAGAGTTCGGCTATATCCTTGATAGTTTCATTTATATCAAATTGAGAAAAAGAGCCAGATGGCGTTCCTGCTTCAACTCGAGCGATTAGCAATAAAGCATTAAATGTCCTAATCAGATTATCGCTTTCTTTAATATTTTCTTCTAGCGCCTTTGTCCTATCTTTGGCGCTTGCGCTTTTTCTTAAAGCCGCTTCTGCTTTATTGCGCATTCTGGTTAGTGGAGTTTTTAGATCATGCGCCACATTATCGCTAACCTCTTTAAGCCCGAGCATTAGTTGCTCGATCCTGTCGAGCATATCATTTAGTGAAGTTGCTAGCCTATCATATTCATCATTGCGCTTAGTTACAGGAATACGCTCTGATAGGTTTCCTGACATTATTTTATCTGAAGTGTTGGAAATGCTATCGATACGTTTGAGCACTCGCATTGCGCTTAGCGCCCCCGTAAGTAGCGAAAGCACAACAATGCCGATAACCCCAAATAAAAAACCTCTAAATATAATTGCCGTATAACCACGCCGCTCAACAATATCACGCCCAACAATAAGCCTAAAACCATCACCTAATTTTGTTGATTTTAATAGGGCATAACCCTTAAATCGTTTGCGATTATTATCAGATGCAAAGGCTCTTTCACGATTATAATCAATAGTGAAAATACCATCATTCATCAGCACATTACTTGGGAAAGTCGAAATATTGCCAACCAACATGCGCCCCTCACCATCACCAAGGTAATAGATACCATTACCCCGTCGTCTGGACAAAACTTGCACAGCCTTTGCCGCAGCTCTTATTGAGCGGTTTTCTTCTATGCGGTTTATTTCAACTATTTCTCGCTCAATCTCACGAATTTGATTGCGCTGAATCTGGATAGAAGATTGATATGCCATAAAAGCCAATAAAGAGATTGATGCGAGGACAAAAATCAAAATAAAAATGGCAGTGAGGCGAAAAGTTGTGGTGCGCCAAAGACGAAGAATACTAGTCACTTATCATATACCCCGCACCACGAATGGTTTGTAGTAGGCTTTTATTAAACCCCTTATCGATTTTTGCCCTAAGACGAGAAATATGCACATCTATTACGTTGGTTTGCGGATCAAAATGATAATCCCAAACATTCTCTAGTAACATGGTTCTGGTAACCACTTGCCCCGAATGTTTCATTAAATATTCAAGCAGGCGAAATTCACGTGGTTGCAATAATATATCCCTGCCATCTCGTGTTATTTTTCTTGATAATCTATCTAATTTTAGATCGCCGACAGAAAAACTATTTGTAGCCTCTAATGGGTTTGAGCGGCGTGCTAAAATTTCAACCCGAGCTAATAACTCGCTAAAGGCATAGGGTTTGGTGAGGTAATCATCGCCCCCTGCTCGTAAGCCCGTAACCCTATCATCGACCTCACCAAGCGCTGAGAGAATAAGCACAGGGGTTTTATCGCCCTCTGCTCGCAAGCTTTCGATAATTGAAAGCCCATCACGACGGGGCAACATGCGATCAATTATTAGTACATCATAATCCATATCGCTTGCCATGGCATAGCCCGTTTCGCCATCGCTTGCATGGTGGGTTACGTGCCCTGCTTCATCAAGAGCTTGAATAAGATAATTAGCAGCTTCACGATCATCTTCTATTAGAAGGATTTTCATAATTCTGCTCTCCTGCTGTTAGTTTTATATTTATGTATCGACCCCGAAATGGGACAAATATCGGGGTCGATATAGATTTACTCGCCTAAGGGTAAGCCAATAAACCTAATATTACCTTGTCTATCTGCTTTTATAAGCACTGTTTCTCGGCCTGAAGCTTTTACATCTTCTAAGATAGTTTCAAGTTCTTGAATATTACTTAGAGGTAGATTATCAACTTCTAAAATAATATCACCAGCCATAAAACCTTTAGATGCAGCCTTGCTATCTTCTTTTACACCTTCAACTAGCAGGCCAGCGCCATCGCTTTGTGGCATAACAATCAGACCAATGCTGGAGGTCTGTGGCTCAAGCGGCTCTTGTGGAATTTCCTTTTGCGGAATTGGTGCTTTTAACATATCCTCATCAAGAGTTGCCAATTTTACTTTTAATTTAATGTTTTTGCCTTGTCGCCAGATTTTTATGTTTACTTTTTCTTCTGGAGCGATTGAGCCGACCGTGCGAGATAGATCTTTAGCGTCATCTATTGGTTGTCCATTAACCTCAACAATAATATCACCTGGCTTTATGCCAGCACTTGCTGCTGGTGCGCCATCAGTTAATTGCGTAACTAATGCACCACGAGCAGTTGGCAGACCAACTGAATTTGCAATATCTCTTGTAACATCTTGAATTGAAACACCTAAAAAGCCACGAGTTACATCGCCATCATCTCTAAGATCATTGACAATTTGTTTTACAATGCTTGCAGGAATGGCAAATGCGATGCCGACATTGCCGCCATTTGGTGAGAAAATTGCCGTATTAACACCAACCACTTCGCCGCTTAAATTAAAGGCAGGGCCGCCCGAATTACCACGATTAATTGCCGCATCAATTTGCAAAAAATCACCATAAGAATTGCCGCCAATATCACGTCCTCGCCCTGAAATAATCCCAGCGGTTACTGAACTTCCCAAGCCAAACGGATTACCAACTGCAACTACCCAATCACCAATGCGACCTTCATCATCGGCAAATTTAACAAAAGGAAGATCGGTTTTGCTCTCTACTTTTAATAGGGCGAGATCTGTGCGCTCATCAGTGCCAATAATTGTTGCTTCTAATTCATCACCATTATCAAAAATTACCGTAACTTTATCGGCCATATCTACAACGTGATTATTGGTTACAATATATCCGTCTTGAGAAATAACAAAGCCAGAACCTGCCGCTTGGAAGGTACGCTCTTTTGGTGCTTGGCGCTCGTTTGGTGTGCCAAATTCTTCAAAGAAGCGGCGAAATGGATGATCATCTGGTAGGTCAGGGAAATCAAAATTAAAACCATTTGGGCGATTAAAGCGAGTAACTTGCTGTTTGCCTTCAACTTGAATTGAAACCACGGCTGGTTTTACCGCTTCAACCAGATCTGCAAAAGAGCCGGGCATTGCGTCAACGCTAACTTGTGCAATGGCTGTTGTCGCTAAAAGGGACGCACCGCCTAATGTGCCAAATGTTAGTGCTATGCCAAGAGCTGAAGCACTAAGCAATTTGCGAGTGGGTTTTAGTATTATAGTCATATTTATTCTCCAATATATTTTGCCCTCAATAGGTAGAATATAGTTACTCTTTCTCACCTTTCCAGTTCGTGACATAAACATTACAATTTTGTAATGTTGAGGGCAAAAATGGGGCAGTGAGTTTTAGTGCCTGCCTATCATAGACAGTTGCTATTTTTGAAATTAACTTTATGAAATATCTATGAGTTTTTTTTTGTTACTTGGATTATTTATTGGTATGAGCCATGCCTTTGAGGCGGATCATTTGGCAGCGATTGGCACGCTGGCAACTGATGGCAAGGCAACGCCCAAACGCTTGGCGTTTCTTGGGATATCTTGGGGCATGGGGCACACGACGACGCTGTTCATTTTTTCTATGGTGGTTATTGTATTTGGGGCGATAATTAGCGAAAGAATTGGCGCTAGTATTGAGTTTTTTGTTGGCATAATGTTGGTATTTTTAGGAATTTCGGTATTTTTGAAAATGAAGCGCAAAAAAATCCACTTTCATTTACATCAGCATGATGATGGTGAAAAACACTTTCACGCTCATTCTCATTTAGGCGCAAAGATTACGCATAAAAAAGACAAGCACGAGCATAAACACGCTTCTGGTTTTTCTTTGCGAGCCTATATGATTGGGCTGGTGCATGGAATGGCGGGCTCGGCTAGCTTGGTGGCGCTAACCGCCGCTGCAACTAAAGATGTTATAACAGCGCTTTTTTATATTTTATTATTTGGCATTGGCTCAATTTTGGGCATGGCAGCGCTAACATTTGCTGCTAGCTGGCCACTAAAAATGGCAGAAAAATCTATGTTAGGATTAATGCGGATTATTCAAAGCGGCGTTGCGCTGATTGCTATTTTTATTGGTGCTAATGTGATGCTGAATTCTTCATCGATTATTTGGGGTTTTGGTTAAGGTAAGAAAATAGCAAAAAGAGCTATGCTCCTCCTCCCCAAATTGCACGGCGAAGTAAATCAAGTGCTACGATGGTGATAATCCATCTAAAGGCTAGGCGGAAGATTTTTTCTGGTATCCTATCGAGTAATAAGCCGCCAAGCGCTGTTCCGATAAAGCCCGATATTATCATTGCTAAAATAAGCCAAATATAATCAGCAAAAGCAAAGCCAAGCATTATAAATACAATTAACTTAAAGAGGTTTTGGAAGGTCATTAAAAAGGCGTGCGTGCCAACGATTTCACGTCTTTCTTTTAGATTGCGCAAAAAGCTAAGTACCAATGGCCCTGAAATGCCAACAACCATACCAATGGAGGAGGTGAAAGCGCCAGCAATAATAGTTGAAAGCGTGCCTTTTTTGTTTATTTTTGGTTTTGGCACCCACATAACATAAAGCAAAAAAAGCCCAATAGCGATTTTGAAAATATTGTCGGGTAGTTTTGCCGCTACCCCTCCGCCAAGCATTGCGCCAAGCGCTGAACCGACAATAAACCATAAGGCAAATTGGAATTGAATATATTTGCGGCGCAAAAATGCACGCCCACCGTTTGATCCAAGTTGCACCGCACCATGCACTGGCACAACTATTGCCGCTGGCATAAAAAGGCTCATCACCGCAATCAACAAAGAGCCGCCGCCCAAACCAAACGCCGCCGTTATGGCTGAGGTAAAGGCGCTTAAAATGATTAAGCCCAAAGCAACTAGCGGCGAAAGTTCGCTCGGTAATAATTGTACAAAATCAAAAGCCATTTAATGGCTATACGTCATGTTTTTCTAATTCAGCAAGTGCGGCTTTTTCTTCTTTGCTTAAAGAGATAGATTTGCCTGTTTTTTTTCTTCTCTTAACAAGGAAAAATAGGAATATCCCTCCACCGAGCAATATTATGGGCATGGCAGTCCAAAGAATTATCGTATGTGGCCCAAGCACCGGATTTAGCAAAACATATTCGCCATATCGGGCAACTACATAATCAATTACTTGTTTATTACTATCACCAGCGATAAGCCTTTCACGCACTAATACTCGTAAATCTGCTGCCAATGGCGCATCGGATTCATCAATATTTTGATTTTGACAAACCAGACAACGTAAGTTTTTAGATAGGTCTCTTGCTCGCTCTTCTAGCACAGGGTCATCAAGGATTTCACTTGGTAAAACCGCAAAAGCAGCAATAGGAGTTAGCAAAGAAAAAACTAACGAAAACGCTAAAAATAATTTCTTAAAATTCATTATGCGCTCCCTTTGTTTGTCTTTGCTTTGCTCTTATTCACTTTAGCCTTAGCTCGTTTTGCTTTTGCCTGTTTTGGAACACCAACTCTGGCTTTTCTATTGCTAAGCGATAAGAAACCTGCACCTGCCATAAATAATGTACCAATCCAAATTAGCAAAATATAGGGCTTATGCCAAATACGCACAACTTGCACTCCCTCCTCATCTGCATCACCAACCGCAACATAAAGTTGGCTAAAGCCGTAGGTGAGAATTCCTGCTTCTGTTGTCGGCATAGAAGAAGCCATATAGACACGTTTTTCAGAAACTACCTGTCTAACTTTGCCATTTTTTGCCATTACGTCAAATTCAAAATGAGAAATGGTATAATTTGGCCCTTGCCGCTCATCTGCTACAGTAAACTTGATGGAGTATCCAGCTAAGTCAACACTTTCTCCTACCTTCATGGTGGTGATATTTTCGCTCTCCCACGCACTTACAATAACAATACCAATTACGGTAACGCCAACGCCAAAATGCGCTAAGGCTGTTGACCAAATGCTTTTTGATAGACCAAATAGACGTTTTAGGCTTTCGCCAAGAGCGATTTTGCCAAATTTTGAGCGATAGATTAAATCAGCCATAGAGCCAAATGCTACCCAAAAACCCAAAAACACACCTAATGGAGCGAGCCTTATTTCAGCTCCAGTTAGCATGAAAATTACAATCGCTATCAATAATGCCAAGCCAGCAGCTCCAGCAAGGCGCTGAGTAACGGCAATTAAATCGGCTCGTTTCCAGCCAAGAAATGCTCCAAATGGCAATACTATTAAAAGCGGCACCATTAAAACACCAAAGGTTAAATCAAAGAATGGCGCACCAACTGAAATCCTTGCTCCCATAAGGGCATCAAGAATAAGTGGATATAGCGTGCCAACTAAAATGGCAGCGGTTGCAGTTGCTAAAAATAGATTATTTAGCACTAATGCCCCTTCTCGGGAAATTGGTGCGAATAGCCCACCCGCCCTTAAAGAAGGCGCACGAATAGCAAAAATGGTAAATGCCGCACCAATAGAAACTCCTAATAATGCCAGCAAAACCAACCCACGAGTTGGATCGGATGCAAATGTATGCACCGAAGTTAAAATACCTGAACGAACCAAAAACGCCCCTAAGAGTGAAAGTGAGAAGGTCATAATGGCTAAGAATATTGTCCAGATCTTTAGCGCATTGCGCTTTTCCATCACAATGGCTGAATGCATTAACGCAGTGCCTACTAACCAAGGCATGAAGGAAGAATTTTCAACGGGATCCCAGAACCACCAGCCGCCCCAGCCAAGCTCATAATATGCCCAATATGAGCCCATAGCATTACCAAGCGTTAAAAACACCCAAGAAACAACTGTCCACGGGCGCACCCAACGTGCCCATGCCGCATCAATTTTTCCTGAAATAAGCGCTGCAATGGCAAAAGAAAAACAAACCGAAAAACCAACATAGCCAAGATATAATAGAGGTGGGTGAATGGCTAAGCCAATATCTTGCAAAATAGGATTGAGGTCTGTGCCCTCAAATGGCGCTGGGTCAAGCCTTGCAAATGGGTTTGATGTAAAAATTGAAAAGCCCATAAAGGCAGCGCCCAAAATGCCTTGCACTGCAAGCACTAGGGTTCGTAATTGTCGCGGCAAATCGCGCCCAAAAACTGCAACGGCTGCGCTAAATAATACTAAAATTAGCACCCAAAGCAAAATTGAGCCTTCGTGATTACCCCATACGGCGGTGATTTTATAAATAAGCGGCTGTAAGGAATATGAATGTTGATAGGCAAGGCTAAGTGAGAAATCTGAAACCACAAAAGCATAGACCACGCTCATAAAAGAAAAAGAAATCAGTATAAATTGCCAAATTGCCGCTGAGCGCACAAAATTGGCTATGCGAACATCTGAACGCCAATAAATTAAACCAAGCACCGCTTGAATTATTGCTATTACAAAAGCTAGAATGAGGGCAAAATGGCCAAGTTCAATTAACATTAGTAATCATCTCCTTGTTCGTCTTCTTTCCACTCACCACGCTCTTTAAGCGTATCAACTACCTCTTTTGGAATGTAATTTTCATCGTGCTTTGCAAGAACATTTGTGGCAATAAACACTCCTTCAGCATCTAGCGAGCCTTCGGCAATAACCCCTTGCCCCTCACGAAATAGATCTGGTAAAATTTGTTTGTAAATAACTTTAACGGCAAGTGCAT
Source organism: Devosiaceae bacterium (assembly GCA_021648585.1). GTDB lineage: Bacteria > Pseudomonadota > Alphaproteobacteria > Rhizobiales > Devosiaceae > S141-66. Next base: position 9,476 of record JAKISM010000090.1, read on the forward strand.
TATCGGTAATATAAAAGATATTATACTCACCCTCTTTAACCCAACTATCCTCTTGAACCAGACCGCCAAGCCTAAATGCTTGCCCAACAGCTATTGGGTCTTCTTGCAATTCTGAGGGAGAATAGAAAAAGGTTATTTTATCACTTAAAGCGGTAAAAATTAATATTGCGGCAAGGGCAATAACTAATCCTAATCCAGCTATAATACTGAGGCGTTTTTGTTTACGTGTCATATTATTGTTCCATTATTCTTATTGTAAACCAGCTTGTTTTGCTAAATTATCAAGTTCAACTGTTTCATTGTCATTTGGATAGGCTTGTTTTGCTTTATCATAAAATTGTTGTGCTTT
>JAKISM010000091.1 GCA_021648585.1 Devosiaceae bacterium
TCCTCATAAAGGATTTATAAAAATGGTTGCAAAGAATTTTAATTTCGCTGTAGCGGAAATCTTTAAGCATGAGGGTGGTTATGTGGATCATAAAAATGATCCCGGTGGTGCTACTAATATGGGAATTACTCGTAAGACTTTGGCTAGCTGGCGAGGGGTGAAACCCTATTGGAAACTGCCTAAGAGTGAAGTAAAAAACCTCAAGAAAAGTGAAGCGAAAAGAATTTATAAGGCGCAATATTGGGAACGTGTAAGCAGTAATAAATTGCCTAACGGGCTTGATTTAGCTCTGTTTGATTTTGCGGTGAATAGTGGGAGCTTTAGGGCAGTTAAAATGTTGCAAGGACAGGTTAAGGTGCGCCAAGATGGTATTGTTGGCGTAATAACTCTGGCGGCAATCAATAGGCAAATTGCTTTGATTGGGGCAAGAAAAATCATTCAAAATCTTTGTAGAGCAAGATTGAGGTTTTTGCAGCGGTTGAAAATATTTTCAACCTTTGGGCGTGGCTGGAAAAAACGTGTGGCATCGGTTGAACATGCCTCGCTTAAATTGGCTGAAAACTCACCACAATTTTTACCAAATTCAAATTATAAACCAACAAAAAGGAAAACTATCATGAATATGTTAAACGGATATAAGACTTACATTATGGGCGCAATGATGTTGTTGGCAGCTGTTGGACAAATGGCTGGGGTTGATTTACCCGGTTTTGATGGACAATCAGCAACCGAGCTGATGTTGCAGGCGTTCGCTTTTATCTTTTTGCGTAAGGGGATTAAGAGTGGGCTTGGGGGAGTTTAGAATTTGAGGAGTTTGAACTATTGCAAATAGTTTACTTTTGCACCATATAGTGCTTAGTTTATTTTTGTAGATATTTGCGAAAGGAGCAAAAATGGCTAGGCATATTTTTACTATCCAAGCTCTTTGGGACGAAGAGGCTAAAGTATTTTATTCTGAAAGTGATATAGATGGTTTGCACGTTGAAACCGAGAGCTTAGAAGAATTTGAAGAAGTGATAATGGATTTAGCTCCAGATTTGATTTTGGCTAATCATTTTTCTCATCGTGATAATTCTAAAATTTCTCTTGCAGATATGATACCTGCCTTTTCGTTGCGATTGCCGCAAGAAATACGCACTTAAAATGAAAGGCTACTATAAATTAGTAGTGGCTGAACTTAAAAACATTGGTTATTTATACGAGCGAAATGCTAAGGGCTCGCACGAAGTCTGGAAAAACGAAGATGGACGGCAAACGACTGTTCCACGAAATATAAATAGTCGTTACACTGCGAATGCTATATTAAAACAAGCAGGCATAAAAAAGAAGTTTTAACCTCCTTAAAAATAATATTCATTTTCAGTTCATAATCATTCCCCTATAGTGTCCTCATGAAAAATTATCTTAAAATAGTGCTTAGTGCGCTGGTGGTATTTGCGGGTCTTGGTTTTGGGGGCGCTTATGCGCAAATATTTAATCTTCAAACTAATTTTAATGCGCCAAAGAATAGTGCGCCAGCACTTCTGTTGTTGACGGAATTAATTGCGCAGCAAAATTGCTATTCTAATCAGCAGATTCAACAAGCTGTGCAAAATAAGCAAATTCTCCCTCTTAATGTTGTTCTTCGCAATGGTGGTGTTTCTAAAACCAGCAAGGTTTTGCCTCCTATTAGTGTTTGTGATGTAAATGGTGTGCTGTTTTATAAGTTTTCTATTCTTGATAAAAATGGTAAAGCTACAAAATTGACCTTGCCTGCAACTGCTCCTCTCTCGTAGGGTTGTTTGGGTTTTGGTGGATTTGTGGGTTTAGGGTTTTTTGCTGGCCCCCACAGGGGGAAGAAGTTGTTTTTGCCACCGAGAGTGGTGAGAAATAAAAAGAGTGTTAGAGCTATGCGTGTTTTAATTGTTGAAGATGATAGGAACTTAAATAGGCAGCTTAAAGACGCTTTGCTTGATGAGGGTTATGCGGTTGATGTCGCTTATGATGGTGAAGAGGGGCATTTTTTGGGTGAAACTGAACCCTATGATGCGGTGATTTTGGATATTGGCCTGCCCATTATGGACGGTATTAGCGTGCTTGAAGCTTGGCGGCGTGATGGCCATAAAATGCCTGTTTTATTGCTCACGGCGAGAGATCGTTGGAGCGATAAGGTGCAAGGCATTGATGCTGGTGCCGATGATTATGTTGCAAAGCCTTTTCATATGGAAGAAATTTTGGCTCGCCTTCGTGCGCTGGTTCGCCGTGCCGCAGGTCATGCTTCAAATGAAATTATAAATGGTTTAGTGCGCCTTGATGTTCGCTCAAGCAGGGTGAGCGTTGACGCTCGCTCGATAAAACTAACCTCACATGAATTTCGCCTGCTTTCTTATCTCATGCACCATGTCGGCAAAGTGATTTCTCGCACCGAACTTATTGAACATCTCTATGATCAAGATTTTGACCGTGATAGTAATACGATAGAGGTTTTTGTTGGTCGGTTGCGCAAAAAACTTCCTAATAATTTTATTCAAACAGTACGTGGGCTCGGCTATCAGGTTGAAGAGGAATAGCCTTGATGCAAAAAGGCTCAATAGCCCTAAAACTATTCGGCTTTTCGCTCGCTTGGCTAATCATAGCGCTGGCTTTTACCGCCATTTTACTTTCCAACCTATATTCTCGCTCATTAGACAATTCACTTAGTGAAAATCTTGAATTTCATCTTGAAACTTTAGTTGGAGCTTCACTAAGTTTAGAAAATGACAAGCTCTCTTCTAACGCAATTTCAGACCCTCGTTTTTCTCGCCCCGCCTCAGGTTTTTATTGGCAGGTGCGTTATAAAAACCAGGTGCGTGGTAAAAACGATGAAATAATAAATTTCTCTCCCTCCTTAGTTGGCTCAGTCTTGCCAACAATCTCCATTCCCTTTGATAATAATAATCGGCGCTCGGTTAAAAAGCTAGATGCTTTTGGCACTAATATTCGTATGGTTGAGCGCTCAATTTCTTTTGATAATTCAAACCTCACAATCATTGTTACTGGCAATCTTGATGAGATTTTCACTCAAGTGAATAGGTTTCGCTCGCAAACATTAATTGTGCTTGGGGCGGTGGGTATTATGTTAGCAATTATGAGTGCTATTGTGGCTCGTTTTGCCCTCAAACCTATTGAGAGGATTAGCAAAGCGATAGAAGCAATTAGAGAGGGTGAATTGAGCCGAATTGAGGGTGAATATCCTAAGGAAATTGCTCCCCTTGCTGATGAAGTAAATGAATTATTGCGCTCCAATGAGCAAATTGTAACAAGAGCAAAAAATCAGGTTGGCAATCTTGCACATGGCTTAAAAACTCCCTTAGCGGTGTTGCGAAATGAAGCCAATTTGAGTAAAACAAAACTCGCCAAGATTGTTAAAGAAGAGGGTGATAAAATGACAAATATTGTCAGCTCTTACCTTGATAGGGCGCAACTAAGCGCTCGAAGCGCCATTATTGGTAAAAAAACTAACGCCAATAAAACCCTTGAACGTTTAATAAGAGTAATGGCTAAGTTACATCTAAATTGTGATCTTGAATTTATTCAGCCAGATAATGGAGATATTTTTTTTCGTGGTGAGGAAAGTGACCTTGAGGAAATGGTTGGTAATCTAGTTGATAATGGCTGCAAATGGGCTAAATCCAACATAAGAATTACCCTTTCACAAGGACAGAATAAAGACAGTCTAAGAATCATTGTTGAAGATGATGGAGATGGACTAACTCAAAAACAAATGCAATTAGTCTTGCGTCGTGGAGTACGACTTGATGAAAAAGCTGTTGGCAGTGGGCTTGGCCTTGATATTGTTAAAGAATTAGTTGATATTTACGGTGGAACATTAAACCTTGAACAATCGATTTTGGGCGGGGTGATGGTTAAGTTGGATTTGCCTGCAATAAAAAGACGTTTATAATTATATAAAGCTGTTCTAGCATTGTGACCCTAGTTTAGCCGTAATCTGTTTGCATTCATTTTTTATAGGTCTATGAATTAGAAAATAAAGGTAACAATAATGAATAAAAAACAATTAGCTTTTATCACTATTATTGTTTTTTCTTTAGGCGCTTGCACAAGGTTAGGTGTTAATAATTCTAGCACTAATCAAAACCCTAATATTACTGGAAATTCGTCAGGGCAGATAGCATCAATATCAGCTGCGATTGGCGCAAGTGATATAGATGATTTTATTGATGCACAGGCTGCCGCTAAACTCACTAATAAAGAGAGATCAGAGGCAGCTAGCGCACAATTTTATGCTCTGCAATTTGGCCGTGTTGGTGCACCACGTGTTTGGCAAGGTGATAGCGGTGCAAATGGGCGTGTTTCAGTTGGCCCTTATGTTAGAGTAAATTCACTTGATTGTCGGCAATTTACGCATGTCGTAACAATAAAAGAACTATCTTATAAAAAAGAAGGAACTGCATGTCGTGAAGTAGATGGCAGTTGGGATATAGTAGTTTAATAAATAATAGTTTTTTAAAAAATATCAGTTCTTTGTTTACATTCTGCGATTAGAATTAAGAAAATTTGATTCTATAATAAAATGCTGGCGGAATAAATCTACATGCAGAACTTAAAGAATAAATCCCTCCAACAAGATGTGCAGCGCAGACGCTCTGATACTCAGGATCTAGCAAAAGAGAAAGATACACAGGCCTCTGAAATGGGGAAATTGGCGTTTTTGTCGATGTTTGAGGAAATATTAGTTGCAGATCCCACACCCATAGCTTTTAAGGGTGCACTAAACAAACATCATATGCAAGCAATATGGACATGGATAATACGTGATATTGCACCCGATCTAAATCAAATTATAAATGACACAAAAAATGAGCAGGAAGCTAAAAAAGCAATAATTTCTTATTGCCCCATTCTTGTAAAAATAATCTCAAAAGAAATTACGCTAGCTTCAGAAAAAACTGCAGTAAATAATCGTTTAACGGCACAGCTAGGCGGAGAAGAAGTAAAGCTGCGCCTTCCAATTTTTCTTATAGTTTTGCGCTGTCATGCTTTGTTAAATAAAGCAAGTTCGTTTGGCAAAGCATCTAATTCTATTGAAGATGAAACAGCACTTGGAACTGCTTTGCAATCTATGCCATTGCAAGAGCCTAGTGTCGCAGCTTTTCTTTTTCAAATTATTGTTGGGCAGTGTAATAATCCAAGTAATTTAATCTTAGCAGTTGCTAAAATCATTGGCGCCTCATCGGAGGGGGCAATGCAAAGGGCAGGGTTTGAGCCTTTGTTAGATGCTCTTTTATCTCATGCGCAAAATCAGGCCTCATTATTATCAGGGCAAAAAGGTCTTTATATTGACGCCGATTTAATGTGCAAGTCTATTTACCGTTTTCATAAATTAATGCACGCCGCATCTGGATATGTTGAACTTGAAAGAAGGTCTCGTTTAGGAAAAGCGGCAACTGAAATTACACTGCAAATGGCACAAATTGTTGAGCCGCGTCTTAAAGAAGTTAGCTCTGATGTTAGTCAATCTTTGAGAAAGCCAAGAAGAGGAGAGGACAAAATTGATGCTGATGGTTTGCTGGCGGCATTAAATGGTATTTATTTACTTGCAGCTGTAAGGGAAGCAAAGGAATCTCTAGCTCTAAATGCTCTTTTTGATAGGATATGGAGCGAAACGGGGCAAACCCTTGAGGTTTTAATAGATAGAAATATTGAAGAATTTAAGAAAGATACAAATAATAGCATTGTTTCCCAAAGACTTGATATGGGTATTAAAATGTCGCAAATACGTTTTGGCGAGGAATATGCCAAAATATTACAAAATGCAAAAAATAAGATATCCCGTCGCTCTAATGAGGATTAAGTAACTTAGCCAAAGAATGCCCGCCAGAAGCGTAAATAGATATCTGCTGTCCAATAATGGCCTTGTGCTTAATTATTAAAGCAAAACAAAGTTCATTAGATTGATAAATAATACTGCCCAGCGCTTGCTCAGGATTAGAAACATCTGAGTTTGCAAAAATTAATTGACCAACTTCAAAACTCATATTTTCTAAAGATGTAATTTCCCAAACCTGAGCATCTTTGCCGTAACGCTCTTGCAAATAGTTGGGAATATTTGCAACTGGTTTTACCTTTGTTAATTTTACATCATAGGGTTCTTGAGCAGTTGAGAATAATTTTTCTCCCTTTATTGCTCTTTCTCTTACGATTTGCTCAAATTGTGATTTTGATAATTTTAAAATATTATTTAATGCGCAAATATCGCCAAGTGAAAATGCTTTGTTGTTCAATATGTCATAATTGATAATCTTGTTGCCCAAACTAATATTGCTCCAAATATTTTTACTCTTTGTGCTATGTTTGCATATAAGTGAGTTGCCAAAATCATAATATTTTGGAGCAGCATCTAAGATATTTTCTTTGTGAATAGGGGCAAATCCTATTGGAGTTTCAAATAGAGCATCTATTCGTTTTTCAACTATATCACTCATTTTTTTACGAAATAAATAATTTATTGCCTCAACCCCACTTTGCATAATTGCAAAATTGCTACGCCAGCCAGAATTTGATCCAGCAATAGAGATGTTTTTTAACTTCCCTTGCGCCTTAATTCCTGATGAGCTTTCATTTGAGATAATATCTCCGCCTGCTTGTAGCCACAGATCAAGATTTGCTAACCAACCAGCAGATAGAATTATATTATCGACATTTAATGTTGATTTTTTACCAAACCTATCTTCCCAAACTAATCCCATTTCTAAATGTAATTGTTTTTTATCATCGCTGATTTTTAGCTCTATTGGCATCAAGCCAGTTTCTAATTTAATGCCATATGATTTTGCAAATTCGATAAATCGAGATTTTGGTTCAATTCTAACGTCAAATATTTTCTCAATCTTAGCGCCAGCATCTGCTGCCAAAAGAGCCATTCTATAGGCAGCGTTATTATTGGTAATGATAGAGCTTTGTCCCTTTGGGAAAATGCCATAAGAGCTTGCAAGTCTAAATATTGCGCCCAATCCCATAGTTTTACAAATTCTATTGCCGTTAAAGATTGATAAGCGATCTACACAACCAGTTGCCAACACAATTTTTTTAGCGCTAACTTCAAAAACCTCTTGTTTTAATTTTCCCCGAAAAACACTAAGCCGTTGCACAAGGGCAATATTATCTTTTAATTTAATAACAGCACTGCTTGTCTTTATTTCTATATTTTTAGTCTTTTTAGTAGATTTTATAAGATCGCTTATTAGCTTTTCTGACTTTTCTTCATCTGAATTATTGCCAAATAAAACGGCATCACCACCCAACAGCTTTTGTTGTTCAAGTAGCAAAATATCATTACAAATTGTTGCTCCATATTTTGCAGCACTTAACCCCGCAAGTCCGCCACCAATAATTAATAACTCAACTGATATTTGTTTTATATCAACTTGTTTAGTTGGGGGGTGAAAATCAATTTCTTCTTCATCAAAATTAATATTTAAGGAATTTACTTGTTCCTTTTTTAGGCGGCTAATAAGATTTGATATTCTAGTACCAACATTTACACCCTCAATATTATAGATAGCACCATTGATAGCAGGCATTCTTTGCACTGGTGCTATGATATCTAATTCAGTACCTTTAGTAATTAATGAAACAGGCAGGTTAAGGTATTCATCTAGTGTTACGGGAAAAGAAAGATGCGTGCCAGCGCAATCAAAGCCACTAGCCAAAATTGCTGACAATACGCAGTCGCCCTCAAAACCTTCAATTTTAATATTATTCACCAAAAAACTTATTGGCTTTTCTAAATTAATTTGCTGACCAATAAATGGATTATTTTTTATGTTTGAAAATCGCTGCATTTAACGCACTCGTCTTTGTTTTTTATTGGTTTTTGCAACAAAAAACTCACTAATATCTGGGCGCAGTTTTTCATTTAATTTTGGCTTTCGTTTAGCGAAATATTCATTTTCAAAATCATTTCCCTTGCCAACTAATATTCTCGCCATTGCTGGAGTTAAAAATGCACCACTTGTGCCAAATCCGCCAATATATGAGAGTTTTGCACCTGAAAGCGAGCCAAAAACCCCTGCTCCATCTTTGCTTATGAGAGAGGAAAATTGCGCTTTTCCAGCTAATCTGATTTGCCTATTATTTCCTCCATCATTGCTAATAATATTATAAATATCTGTAAAATCATCTCGTGAGGTGCAATCAATAGCGCCATTAGTATGCTGAAATAAAATAGAGTTGCTATCAATATTTATGATTGTAGAACTCTTTAGCTTTTTCACTGGTTCAAGCATTAATGCGTTAGTTGTCGTCTTGAAAAAATTATTACCTATATCTTTTTGGGGCATATAATTTAATATGGCTTCATCACCAACAAAAATTATAAATTTTGAAATTATTACCTCTTTCAAAGAAATGATTTTTGTACCCCCACTAGCACTTCTTTTTAACTCAATATTATTTGTGCCAAGATGCTTTACATTATTTCTACTCAACCAATCATCTAATCCAGCAAACATAGAGCGTTGTTTTATTCTTATTGCATCACGAAATTGAATAGACTGCATCACCCCTTTTGTTAATTCTTGTTTCTCTATTGAAAAACCATATAGACCTGCAACATTTCTTGCATGATTAAGCGCATTTGCGCTTTTTTGGGAGCGGACAATAAACAAGGGATCAATTTTTTCATAAGCCGCTTCATTAGAAAAATCTTTTAACAAATCCTCAAATGGCGATATATTTTCTTTTATTAATCGCCATGTTTGCGGTTGAGTAATAATATCAACAGAAATATCAAAGCCATGCGATGGTAATAAAGAATGAGCAAACTGCCCAATAAGCGCAGTTTCACGCCCGTAAATCTTAGATAAAGAGCATGCCAATAGTGCGGCCATCGGCGTGTTTCCAATAATAGCAAATTCAAAACTCATTTTTACCCATCATTTCATTCACTTTTTGGTGTTTACCAAAGACATTTTGTTTTTCTTGTTATATATAGACTTAGAATAATAATAAACAGGATCATTAAACCACATGCTTTTTTGGATAATAGCCTCATTAATAGTTCTCATTTGCCTTTTAGCGTTCTTTTTTGCATCAAGAAATAATTCGCCAATTTCTAATGATAGTGAATTAAACGATGAAATGAAAGACGAAATAAGAGTGCCAAACAATTCTTATTTCAAAGCGCAACTTAGAGAGTTAGAAAAAGATATAAAATCTGGCTTGATTTCAAAAGAAGAAGCACAAGGGGCAAAGGCTGAATTGGCCCGTGAAATGATTAAAATAAAATCTGAAACCAATGCTAAAAAACATAAGCGTGAGGCTAGCGCTCTTGCCATTTCAACTCCGGTGTTTTTGATAAGCATAATCTTAATCGCCTTGTTTAGTTTTTTCATTTATTATCAAGTCGGCAAACCCAATCTGCCCTCCGCTCCATTAGCCCTAAGAGCTACCCCAGAAGGGCAAAAGATAGAAATTGAAAATGCAATAAAAAAAGTTGAGGAGCGATTAAAAGAAAATCCTGATGATGCAAGGGGTTGGGCAGTGATTGCCCCAATATATATGCGTATGCAGCGCTTTGATGAGAGCGTAATTGCATATCGTAATATATTAAGATTATTGCCACCAAGTGCTGATACGCAAACCGATTTAGCCGAAGCCTTATTGATGGTAAATGATGGCGAGGTAAATACTGAAATAATGGCTTTACTTAAAAGCGCAAGCAAGCTTGATCCTAATCATA
>JAKISM010000092.1 GCA_021648585.1 Devosiaceae bacterium
GGTGAATTGGAGGTTAGCTCAAGATAGGGGGTTAGGATAAAGAAAACAGAATAGCCTTCCACCCAACAAAAAAGCCTCGCATAAATGCGAGGCTTAAAATATTTGAAATTAAAAGATTAGTCGTCTAGTTTGTAAGAACCTAGTCTTCTTTGGTAATCTCTTTACCAGTTTCCTGATCAACAACTTTCATTGATAGGCGAACTTTGCCTCTATCATCAAAACCAAGTAATTTAACCCAAACTTTATCGCCTTCTTTTACTACGTCAGTGGTTTTGCCAACACGCTCGTTTGCTAATTGTGAAATATGCACAAGGCCGTCTTTTGGACCAAAGAAATTGACGAACGCACCAAAGTCTGCGGTTTTAACCACTGTGCCTTGATAAATAACGCCAGCTTCTGGCTCATCGGTAATTGATTTAATCCATTTAAGCGCTGCTTCAATAGCTTTGCCATCAGTTGATGAAATTTTCACTGTGCCATCGTCTTCGATGTTGACTTTAGCGCCAGTTTTTTCAACGATTTCACGAATGACCTTGCCGCCCGTGCCAATAACTTCACGGATTTTATCGGTTGGGATTTTAATTGTTTCAATGCGAGGAGCAAATTCACCCACTTCATCACGAGCGCTATCAAGTGCCTGTGCCATTTCACCCAAAATATGATCACGTCCCTCTTTTGCTTGCGCAAGGGCTGTTTCCATAATGTCTTTGGTAATTCCAGCAATTTTAATATCCATTTGCAATGATGTAATGCCATCTTTTGAGCCTGCAACCTTAAAGTCCATGTCGCCAAAATGATCTTCATCACCTAAAATATCAGATAGGATTGCATAATCTTTGCCCTCAAGGATAAGACCCATCGCAATACCAGCAACAGGGCCTTTCATTGGAACACCTGCATCCATAAGTGCAAGTGATGCTCCACAAACAGTTGCCATTGAAGATGATCCATTACTTTCAGTAATTTCAGAAACTATACGCACGGTATATGGAAATTCCTCTGCATTTGGGCGCATTGGGTTAATTGCACGCCATGCTAATTTTCCGTGCCCAACTTCACGTCGAGAAGTAAAGCCTGTACGACCTGCTTCACCAACAGAATATGGAGGGAAATTATAATGTAGCATAAAGTTTTGCTTGGTTGTGCCCTCTAAACTATCAATAAATTGCTCATCATCACCAGTGCCTAAAGTCGCAACAACTAATGCTTGTGTTTCGCCACGAGTAAATAGGGCTGAGCCGTGTGTGCGAGGCAACATGCCAACTTCTGAAACAATTGGGCGAACGGTTGTAAGATCACGACCATCAATTCTTTTGCCTGTCTTAATAATAGAAGTGCGAACAATATCAGCTTGTAGGGTTTTGAACGCTGTGCCGATTTGCTCAGCGCTCCATTCAGGCTCGTTGCCTTCTTCAGGCTCAAATGCTTCCTTAACTTTAGCTTTCGCCTCATCAAGCGCATCATAACGAGCTTCTTTTGCAGTAATTTTATATGCTTTAGCAATATCTTTAGAAACTACTTTACCCATAGCTTTTTCAAGTTTGCTAAGGTCTTCAGCGATAAATTCACGCGGCTCTTTTGCCGCTTGTTCAGCTAATTTTATAATTGCATCAATTACTTTTTGGCTTTGCTCATGACCAAACATCACCGCACCAAGCATAATTTCTTCTGAAAGCTCTTGTGCCTCTGATTCAACCATTAAAACGGCATCGTTTGTGCCAGCCATAACCAAATCTAAAATGCTGTCATCACGCTGATCAATAGGAGTATTGAGCACATATTCGCCATCAATAAGACCAACACGAGCTGCACCAATTGGCCCCATAAATGGAATGCCAGAAATAGTAAGAGCGGCAGAAGTTGCAATAAGCGCTAAAATATCAGGCTCATTTTCCATATCGTGCTGTAATACTGTTACGATAACTTGAGTTTCGTTTTTATAGCCCGTTGGAAATAATGGGCGAATTGGACGATCAATAAGGCGGCAAATTAGTGTTTCAGCTTCTGATGGACGTGCTTCACGCTTAAAAAATCCACCCGGAATTTTACCAGCCGCATAGGCTTTTTCTTGATAATTTACTGTAAGGGGGAAAAAATCTTGCCCCGGTTTGGCGGACTTTGCGCTAACAACAGTTGCTAAAACAACGGTTTCGCCTAATTTTGCTAAAACAGCGCCATCGGCCTGACGGGCGATTTTACCTGTTTCAAGAGTAAGAGGCACACCGCCCCAATCGAGTTCTACTTTATGATGATTAAACATATTTTTCTTCTTTATCTATCTGTTGGCTCTTTATATGAGCCTAATTTATTTACGGATTAGCTTAGTTTCACACCCCATGTGCAAAGCTAAAATACTAAATCCTTGTTTATTATTTTGACCAAGATGGCGAGCGGCTTTCTAACAAAAACGAATGAAAGCGGCTAACGATCTTGATCAAAAAGTAAAAAGGCGCAAAATTGCGCCCCTTTTTCTTAAAGCCTAACGGCGTAATTCAAGTCTTTTAATCAAGTCTTGATAACGGCTTTCTGATTTGCCTTTAGTGTAATCAAGTAGGCTACGACGTAAAGCCACCATTTTTAATAGACCACGACGAGAATGATTATCTTTTTTGTGGGTTTTAAAATGCTCAGTTAGGGTTTTTATGCGATCTGAAAGAATTGCAACCTGTACTTCTGGTGATCCTGTATCACCTTCTTTAATGGCATATTCTTTTATGATTTGTGCTTTTCGTTCTGGTGTAATCGACAACGTTTATATCCTTTCATTTTGGATTTGTTAAAACCAAAGCCGAGATGTCGTTCAGCAAAGGTAAGGTAATTATCTTTATTTAAGTAAAGAATGGTTTTGGCTATAGAAGCCTCTGCGAAACTATAGCAACATTTCTTTAGGAGCTAATTTGCATCTATTCTCCTTAAAAATAGCAAAATATCAACAATATTGTGCTATTTTTAAGGAAAACATCTGCTAAACTATCTCCAAAATAAATATCACTATAGTTTCGCAAAGGCTTCTATAGAAACCTCAAGCGGCTTTGAATTTTGTTAAGTACAACTCACCTTGAGTTAAAGTGTGCCTATGAATCAAATGCGCCCCATGATAAATTATCATAGAGCGCACATAAGGTGTTATCATTGTTTTATGTCTAGTTTTAGCTTATTTCCTTCCATTTTTTTGGATTTGATCCAGACATTGCAATCATTCTCAGACCTGTTTTATTCCATAATTTAATAGTATTTGTTCTATTATCTAATGCAAAATCGCCTTTATTAGTGCGTATGATTAGCACAGCATGTCCAATGCCCTCTTTGGTAACAGCTGTTGCGATTCTTAATGCACCTGAATGAACGCCAGCCTTTATTAACATTGCACGCTTAGAAATTACATAGTCTTCGCAATCCCCATAACGAGAGTTAAGAGACCATTTATCAATACCACGGTCATTACGTGGCCTGATTGCGCGATTTACTTTTCTATTAACCTGCGATGCTACTCGCATTAAGGTAGGAGAATAAGCAACCTTCTTTTTTGAACTTGTTTTGCATTGTTGGGGGTTTTGTAGGCAGAAAATTTGGAACCCCAATGGAGAACTTGTTGTTGAGCGTTCAGCAATAGCTCTAAAACTATTACTATTAATATTTGGGCTAATTTTGGCATGAGAAATGCTAGCGCCAAACATTGTAACAGTCAGAAATATTCCAACTATTATATTAAATTTCTTATTCATATTACCACTCCTGATTTTATAGTGGGTTCTAATATGAATGAGGCAAATTATTATTCTCTATTGAATTTAATTAAAATTTTATTCAAAATTTATTTTATCAAATTGCTGATATAAAACATTGATTGCCTGAGCGTTTATTTGTTTGCAGTTGCTTTTAGAACACGCGTCATCTCTATAATGGCATTCTCTTCAATCATATTATCAATACGCAAACGCAAACGTGTTCGAATAAATTCCTCAATTAGCTCTTCTTTTATGTCACTACGCTCTATAGCAAAAGATAGGTTAGCCGCAATAAATCCTGCTTTTGTTTGACAATCAAAAACTGTTCCGGTGATTTTAGTTGCTAAAATTGGCTTTATTGCAAGCAGTTTTTGCATTGCTTTTATTAGGTCTGGCTCTGATTTTGCATTTGATTTTTGTTCAGCAATAATATCAAAAATTGCTGGAGAAAAAATGTATCGAGCAATCATTGCTAAATTTGATTGGCTTTTATCTTTACTAGTTTTTCCAAATATTTTTGTGACTTCATATATGTTATTTTCACTTTGCTTGTGTGCTATGTTATAATGTTGGCTAATTTGATGAGCTGCAACTTCTTGAACTGCGAAAGCACAAGCAAAGCCATCATCAATGTTTTTTTGTGCCTTTATTAACTGAGTTAAACATGGTGTTTGTGATTGGATAAGAATTTCTGGTAGCAAAAGTGCAAACGGTTCATTACCAATAATATTGCGTGCGCATAATATGGCGTTAGCAACACCTGACTTTGATTGCTGGTGAATGAATGTCGTCTTTTCTTGGGGGGGTAAATCTGTTTGAATTTTTCTTGCTAATTTAGATTTGCCCTGCTTTTTAAGAAAGTTTTCAAGTGCAAAACTATGTGTGAGATAATTTTCAACTACTGATTTATTGCCTCCAGTAACGAAAATAAATTCTTCTATTCCTGCCTTACGTGCCTCATCAATTGCATATTGTATTAAAGGACGATCTACAACTGTAAGCATCTCATTGGAGAATGCTTTAGTAGCTGGTAAAAAACCTGTCCCAAAATAACCGATTGGGATTATAGCTTTGCGTATTTTTGTCATTTGAAGATATTTACCTTTGCCCTTGGCTTAACTCTAGCATAAATAATTATATTTAGCCTAGAAACTATGTTGCAGTTGGTTAATGGCAATGTGTATGAAATTATTTATTTGAATAGCAAAAAATAACAAAACCTATATTTTTGATGGGTTATTATATCTTGGTATAATTTTAAATGTAAGGGCGAGCATCAATCCTGCATTATAGCCAAAAATAGATAGGCTGGCTAAAATGAAATATTGCAGTGAAATGCCGTTTATCAATAAACTTACAGCTAATATTAAAACTATAAGAATACCACCAATTATCCATGAAAAATGGTGACCATAAGAGCCAAGAAGCATTGCTATAATCATTGTAATTACCAAGGCAGTCAAAAAATATTCCTTATGTAGAGTGCAAGAATAGTTTGCGCTGGAATATTTAAAGATTTGCTAAGATAGGTGAAATTTAAGAATGCCTTAGTAAATAAATTCTTAGCAAGTTTTATAGTTAACTATTTCTTAAATCAGGTATTATTAACACTTGATTATTAGATAAATTACATGTTATTGGCTATTTAATGTTTTGTTTACTATTTTGGGAATGGTAGGGGTAGTATGTTGGAGTTGACTAGATCAAGAGATATCTCCACTAGAGAAACAGATATTTCATGCGATCAAAATAGTAAAATTAATCTAGAAGTTGGCACATCTTCAAATTCTTCAGTATCTATTCATTCTGGGTTAAGTTGTGCTTGGGAAAAAGGGCTTCCTATTATTCCTGAGGTAAAGTTTTGGGGTAAGGTAAATCTTTTTCTTAAACGTATTATGGATTTGACCTTAGCGAGCAGTGCTTTATTGATTTTGTCACCTTTTTTATTATTTATCGCTTTGCTTATTAGATTAAACTGCAAAGGGCCTGTTTTTTTCCGTCAAGAGAGGGTTGGATATAAAAACCGCGCCTTTAAGATGCTTAAGTTTAGAACCATGTATCACCATAAATCTGATATTTCAGGGGTTGCGCAGACAAAAAAAGGTGATTGTAGAATTAGTAAAATTGGAAAAATTTTGCGTAAGACTAGTATTGATGAATTGCCGCAATTGATAAATATCATACGGGGGGAAATGTCCTTTGTTGGGCCAAGGCCGCATGTAAATGGTCAATTAGTGGGTGGGCTTCCGATTAGGCAGGTAGTGCCATTTTATGATTTGCGTCACGAAACTATACCTGGTTTGACGGGTTGGGCGCAAGCTAACGGCTATCGTGGTCCAACTGATAACAGAGAGCTTGCAATAGCACGAATTGAACATGATATGGCTTATATTCAAAATGCTTCGATATGGCTGGATATTAAGATTATATTCTTAACAATGCGAAATGAATTCATCTCAGGAAATGGACATTAGCTTTATAATATTATTGCGCTTAACAAAATAGTTGTTTTGTGTCATATTATGGTTAGTTTATCCAGAATTGGTTTTTCCTAATGGTTTTTAATATCCTTCCTTTTAGAACAAGATCACCTGATAGAGATAGTAAAACTGATGAAATTCGCTTTAAGTCGGTTAAGTCTGCACTTGAAGAAGTTACAAATGGAATCGGCTTAGAAATCAAGGGATTGCAAAAGCGTGTCGACGCTCAGCTACAACAGGCATTTCATATCATGGATATGTCGGGAGAATATTCAGAACGCTCAAAGCAAGATGAGCAAAATATCGTGGAGCTTGAAACTCAGATTAAGATTGCTAAAGGCCGTTTGAAAGATATTGAAAAACAGCTTGCTGTTTACGAAACCTTGCAAAAAGATCTGACTAGATTACAAACTGAGTAATTATTATTCTTTTAACTCAGCTTTAGTAATTACCATAATAGCCAGAATATTTGTAGCGATATCCGTGTCTAGTGCTTTCTTCTTGGTTTAACACCATCAAAATATCAGCATCAGGGTTCTTAACTCTTTTTAATGATGAAACGGCTTCTTTGGCTTCTCCTTGCGAAGTTGTTGCAAAGCGCACAATCATCGCAATAACATCGGCATATTCAGCTAAATAAAGCCCATCAACCACGGGTATAATAGGTGGTGAATCAAGAATAACATAATCAGATTGGCTTTTGGCAGTGCTAATCAATTTTGCCAGCGCTTTGCCTGATGATAGTTGATCAGTTGGGGTTTTTGATCTTTTAGAGCCAACAATTGCTGTTAATGAGCTTTCTTTATCTCGCACAATGACTTTGCTTAAAATATTAGCATCATCTGGGTTTTTTAGATAATCAGCAAGTCCCAAATCGCGATCAACGCCTAAATAGCGATGCAGGCTTGGTTTGCGCAAATCGCAATCAATAAGTAATACCCGATTGCCTGCTTGCGCATAAGCGCGACCTAAAGCAAGAGCCAGAGTAGATTTGCCCTCACCAGGAACAGCCGATGAAATCATAATCACTTTGCCCTTGCTTTGATCATTTTTGTCATTTGTTTTAGTTTGTCGCAAGGAATAATCGATTGAGGCTTTTAATCGTCGAACCGCTTCGCTAAAAGCAGAAAGTGGAGTGCTAAGCATGAGTTCGGCTGCACTTAAATGAGTTTGATCATCTCCATTCTTTTTAGGAAGGTCAGTATGAGGAACAACAGCGACAACGGGTAATTTTACCACATTTTCTATCTGCCCTTCACTGGAAAAGCCGCCAACAAAATTTTCATATAATAATGCCAATCCAATTCCAAGCCCAAGCCCAGACAGTCCTGCAAGTATTAATATCAGTTTTTTATTTGGAAATGAGGGAGCAGATGGGGGGAGGGCATGTGAAACAATTCTGCTGTCTGCAATTTGCGTTTGAGCCTGCGCTTCTAATTCACTAACACGAGTTAATAATGCCTGATATTGCGTGCGGGCAATTTCAGCATTTTGTTGAATTTCATAAATTTGTGCTAAAATATCAGCTGGTAGATTTGAATTTATAACACTAGTTCTGATTTGCTGGCGAAGGGTTGAGAGTTTTGCCTGATCACTAGAAATGTTTTGGCGTAAAGCACTAAGCCCACTATTTGCACTAGTTAAAAGATTTCCATCAATATTTGCCAACTCAATTCGTAAATCAATGGCTTGTTGTGAATCTGAGGCAATGGCAGTTAAGTTATTTGCAAGAGCCTCTCTTTGTTTTTGCAATTCAGTGATTGCCTCGTCTTGAAGAGAATTTGCAACTTCAACCCAGTTTTTAAGTGAGATATTTTGTGAAATTAATTTAGCACTAGAAGCAAAATTTGCCTGAGTTGATGCTATGCGTTCAAGTTCTTGGCGCATTTGCGCAATATCTGTGCGACCAGTCTCGCGGGTTATTGTATCAATATTACCAGCAATAAAAACATCAAATGACTGCTCAGCTAAAATGATAGATCTACTTGCTGCACTCATTCGTGATTGTAAAATATTGCGAGCCGCAATTATATTTTCAATTTTAGATTGCACTTGCGCTTCTATATAGGCGTGAGATACTGCATTTGCTGTTGTGGCAGCCATGTTTGGAGATATAGAAGTGGCTGATACAGATATTAAATAGGTTAGACCTTTGCGTTTGATGCTAACCGCATCGCGTAATTTACCTAAAACCGATTGCAATGCCTCATCGCCAGTGGGCAATTCTGCATCTTGAATGCGTAATGTTGATTTCAGATTATCTCGCCAGCCTAATTTAACGCCAAATTCGTCGTTATTTATTAGTTTTTGCTGCTCGATTACTCGTATTAGGATATTATCAGATTTAAGTATTTCTACTTCGCTGTCAATGCGGGCATTATCAGAATATGATCCAATCTGGGAGCTAGGGTCTAAAATATCTCTGGCAGATGTATCTACAAAGATCAAAGCAGAAGAGGTAAAGGTAGGTGTTAATGAAAAAGCATAAATAGCGGCACCGACAACAATTGTCATAAAAGTAGTAGCAATTAGCTTGATGCGTCGGCGCAATAATTCAATAATTGAGCGAATATCGATTTCAGTTTCGTCCATACTTAAATCCATTATATTATTACTTATTTTTCAAACTGCTTAGCCTAAATTCTTTTTCTTGCATAGTAAGTTAAATCTATTCTGAGTTAAATCACAGATATATCAGTAATTCATTAGTTTTTTAGTTAATTTGTTTTTGGATGTCATTGCGAGCCACTTTAGTGGCGTGGCAATCCAGAATCTATCAACTCTACTCATAGATTCTGGATTGCTTCAAAGCACTTTCTTCTGCCTCACGCCGGCGGGCTGGGCTTTTCGCAATGACGTTGAGTTTAGATATTCGAAGTAGACAAAGTTCCTGCAATCTCTCCATTAAGAATTTTTATTGCAGAAAGATTATTGCTTGAATATGCACTTGTATCAACATTGATGCGATAGGGCGAAATGAAAACTTCTTTTAGCGGAGTGTGTCCGTGAACTATTGTTAGTTCTTCAAGCTGCGCAGGGTTTCTTTCGCACTCACGCCGTGCAGGCTGTTCTCGACTCTCTTCTTCAAGCCGCCGTTGGTCGCTTTGCTCCCGACCCCGGCACCCCCGCCATTTATCATTATCATAATGATCTGAAAATTCTTTCCTTATCCATAATAAATCCCTATCACTTTGTTGTTCTATTGCGATATTGGGACGAATGCCTGCATGAACAAATAAATATTTGGGAAAGACTGCAATTATCGGAAGTTGCCTCAGAAAATCACGATGCTCATCAGGTATATAGGAATTGATTTTATGAAGGAAGCCGCTTTTTTTGATTTTATTAATTTTAAGCGCATTATTGCTAAAGCCGTTTGACAGCAATATTTCATATCCAACAAA
>JAKISM010000093.1 GCA_021648585.1 Devosiaceae bacterium
TTGTTGTATCAAATGAGACTTATGCAAAATTAATTGGAAATGAAATTGCCCCTCGTGTGCATAATTCTGGTCATTTCACGCAAGCCGTGTGCCTCACCAATCAATTTGAGCAGCATATTCGTGCCATTGCTAATTGGCCGCTTGGAGATCCTACCCGCCTAGCAAATGTCACAATGGAAAACCTAATAGGTGATGAAATAATAGATGCGCATAAAGATTTACAATCTGGCACTCGCCCAGATTTTTATGGCAAAAAACAGGTGCGTGAGGGGCGAAAAATGGGTCATTTGAACCATATTAGCTTTTTAAGCGAATAAACTGGCAAAATAACACTAATATAGTCCACAAATGCTGGACAAGCACCCTATTGTTTGCTAGTGAGCCGAACAACAGAACTAGCATAGCTGGTTGATGGGGGTTTTCTTTGACCTTTTATTCATATCAACTCGGTAATATGCCAGTTCATTAAATTTTGAAAAGGTGATGGACTTTTGCAAGTAAGTGTACGTGATAATAATGTTGATCAAGCGTTAAGAGCTCTTAAAAAGAAATTACAACGTGAAGGCGTATTTCGTGAAATGAAATTACGTAATCATTACGAAAAGCCATCTGAAAAAAGAGCGCGCCAAAAGGCAGAAGCAATTCGCCGCGCACGTAAATTAGCTCGTAAGCGCATTCAGCACGAAGGTGGCCTAGATACAGCTGCTCCTGCAAAACGCAAATATTAAGTTTGCTATCATATTAATTATAAAAACTCGGCTTTTTAAGTCGGGTTTTTTATTGTTTTACGAACAGAATATTCTGCTAAAACAATCCCTAAAATAACCAATATTGAAGCTATTAAATGATAGTTTTCAAATTTCTCACCAAGAATAATTATTGATAATATTGTGCCAAAAACTGGCAAAAGATTTATAAAAATTGAAGCACGGTTTGGTCCGATAAGTTCCACTCCACGAGCATAAAAAATTTGCGCCAATATTGATGGGAAAATCATCACATAAAAAATTGTCCCCCAGCCAAGCAAAGTAATTTTAGGAATTTCTAAAATAATATTATCAAACCCTGCTTCAATAATTATTTGATAAATAAATGACGCACCAAAAGCTGCAAGCGATGTAACTAACATAAAACTTAACCAATGAATTTTTGGCTTATATTTTAATGTAAGTGAATAAGCAGCATATAAAAAACAAGCACCTAAAACCATTACATCACCAATATTCATCTCAAGCGCTAATATTTTTCTCAAATCCCCAGCGCTAGCAACAAACATTACGCCAATGATTGTCAAAACAAGACCAATAATTTGCAACGGTCTGGCACGCACCTTAAAAATTAAAAAATTACCAAGCAAAACCAAAACAGGGATAGATGCTTGTTCAATAGACATATTTAACCCTGAGGTGAAATAGGCAGAATTATACATAAGTAAATTAAAACCTGCAAAACCCAAAACTCCATAAAGAATTAGAATAATAAGGCGTGGTTTTATTTTTTGCCAATCAGCTTTTAGATATTTTGAAGCAATAATAATAAGAATTAAAGAAGCACCAAACCAACGCCCGAGTAACAAGATATTTGGATCAACCTGATCAACGGCTAATTTACCAGCAACAAGATTTCCACCCCATAAAAAAGGCGCAATGATCAATAATAGGTAGGCTTGTGAAATATTTGCACTTAATTTGCCATATTTTGGTGTATTAGCATTTTTCATAACAATTCTTGCTTTGTCATTGTTGTTGTTCTTGCTATAGGGGAGCTAAATCAATTTGCAAACTATTTAATTTTGCAAACTATCAGTACTGGCGGGAATATTTGGGCGAAGAGCAGGGCGACCAACGGCAACAAGAATAAAAGAAGCAACCTAACGAGATATAAATTGGAAAAGAATAAACGGCGGGGGTGTCGGGGTCAGGAGCAAAGCGACCAACGGCGACAAGTATAAAGAGCATAAGGATTAAAAATGGCAAATGTTGTAGTTGTCGGCTCACAATGGGGCGATGAGGGTAAGGGTAAAATAGTTGATTGGCTAAGCAATCGTGCTGATGTGGTGGTGCGCTTTCAAGGTGGCCATAATGCTGGTCATACTTTGGTGATTGATGGCAAGGTCTATAAATTATCATTGCTTCCGTCAGGTTTGGTGCGTGGTAAATTATCAGTAATTGGCAATGGCGTGGTGGTTGACCCGCATCATTTTGTTGCTGAAATAGAAAAATTAAGCGCCCAAGGGGTGAATATCACACCTGAAGTTTTGATGGTAGCTGAAAATGCTTCGCTTATTCTTTCGGTGCATCAAGAATTAGACGCTATTAGAGAGGGCTCAAATACTGGCCTAAAAATTGGTACAACAAAGCGTGGCATTGGCCCAGCATATGAAGATAAAGTTGGCAGACGTGCTATAAGAGTTATGGATTTAGCAGAACCAGACACATTAAAGGTTAAAGTTGAGCGGCTTTTAACGCATCATAATGCGCTACGGCGTGGTTTGGGACTTAGTGAAATAAAGACACAAGTAATCGTTGATGAATTGATGCAAGTGGCAGATAGAATTTTACCCTATATGGGGCAAGTTTGGAGGCTGCTTGATGAAAAGAGGCGAAATGGCGCTAGAATTTTATTTGAAGGGGCACAAGGGGCACTGTTAGATAATGATCATGGCACTTATCCATTTGTTACTTCTTCAAATACAGTTTCGGGGCAAGCAGCAACTGGCTCTGGCATGGGGCCGGGTGCAATAGATTATGTTTTAGGCATAACTAAAGCCTACACAACAAGAGTTGGCGAAGGGCCTTTCCCGACTGAGCAAAACAATGAAATTGGGCAATTTTTGGGTGAAAAGGGACATGAATTTGGCGTTGTTACTGGTCGCAAACGTCGTTGCGGCTGGTTTGATGCGGTTTTAGTGCGCCAAATGATTAAAACTTCTGGCATAAATGGCATTGCATTAACTAAATTAGATGTGCTTGATGGTATGAAAGAAATTAAGATTTGTGTTGGTTATGAGTTAAATGGCAAGAAGATTGACTATTTCCCAGCCTCAATGGGAGCGCAACAAGATGTTAAGCCTATTTATGAAACGCTTGATGGCTGGAGTGATACAACAAGAGGGGCACGCACATGGGCGCAATTACCAGCAAGCGCTGTTAAGTATGTACGACATATTGAGGAGCTTATTGGAGCGCCAGTTGCTATGCTTTCCACAAGTCCTGAGCGTGAAGACACAATTCTTGTGCATGACCCATTTCAAGATTAGAATTTTTATACTATAGTGAATTTTTAAGAAAGATTATTAGGTTAAAATATGGCTGATTATAAAGGGCTTTTAAGCAAAGCGATTGGGGCGCTACCAGAAAATAATGGTAATGCTAGGCGAAAAGTTTATGAAAAAGCACGCTCTGCCCTAGTTGGGCAATTACGTTCAATCGAGCCTCCATTACCTGCAAAAGAAATAACCAAACATCGGCTTGAGCTTGAAGATTGCATACGTGAAGTAGAGCAAGACGCAACAGAAATATTACTTGCACAGCTAAAAGAAAAAGAAGAAAAAGAAGAAGCTATCAGGCTTGAGCAAGAGAAACAAGAAGCAGAATTGTTAGCTCAAAAAGAACAAGAAGAAGAGAAACGTCAGGCAGAACTATTAGCCCAAAAGGAACAAGAAGAAGAGAAACGTCAAGCAGAACTGCTAGCTCAAAAAGAGCAAGAAGAAGCAGAACTCGCACTTAATGCAGATTTAAGCGAACATGCTAATTTACCTCCCCTAGAAGAAGAAATACATGAAGAGGAAATAGGTACGAGCGAAAGTTCAAGTGAAGAAATTGAAACGGATAAGAGTGCCGATGAGGGCGATGATACTGGGGAGGATGTAAAAGAAGAAATCCTATTTATAGCGCAAAATGGTGGGCCAGATGATCTTAAATTAATTTCTGGCGTTGGACCAGTATTAGAGAAAAAGCTCAATGATTTAGGCATTACACAGTTTTCTCAAATAGCTAGTTTTAGCAAAGAGGACATTATTAAAGTTGATGAAGCACTCTATTTTAAGGGACGCATTGATCGTGAGGACTGGGTTTCTCAAGCACAAGAATTATCAAATGAAAATACTGAAGCACCATCAATTGATGATGAAAAGCAAAGCAAAAATAAGATTGATGAGCCAAATGAGAATAATGAAAATGACAAAGAAATAGAGCTTAGCGAACAAACAATAGAAGATGCGATGGCAGAGCCAGACGACCATACTTCTAATTTATCAACACAAGAAACCAGCAATCTTGATGATGTAGCACCTAACTCAATCGATGAAGTGATTAATGAGGCCAAATCTGCAAATGGAGAAAAATCTGCAAATGATACAAAAACTGAAATAAAAGAAGATAATTATTATCCAGATGACTTTCCTCTACCAGATGTTGCTCAATCTGCAATATCCTCAGCAATGTCTAATGAATATGAAGTTGAACTCGAACCTCAAAATACTCTAAAAACTGATGTTCTTGATGACATAAAAGCACCTACTATTGACGAAGAAGCGCTAAACCCACAAGAAGCTGACCCACAAGAAACTATTGATAGCGCTATTGAAAAACTTGATAAAGCAGCACGAGGCGAGGATATTGATGATACATTATTAGATGATAACTTAAGCTCTAAACCTATCAGTGAAGAGAGTGAAAAAATTATATCAGAAGTGAAATCAGGTCGCGGTGGCGGTCTAACCATTTTCTTAGTTCTGTTTTTATTATTATTAATAATTGCTAGCGGGGTTGGGTATTGGGCTTGGCGAGCAGGATATGTTGATGTTGATGCTTTATTTGGGCAGCAAGCAAAAATAGAGGAACAGGCACAGAACGATACAACTGAAACAAACAACCAAACTCAACCAATTCGTGATGTTATTTCCAATAATAATGAAGAAAACACAACCACCCCTCAAAATACTACTGCAACACAAAACACACTTATACCAGCTACAGAACAGCTAGACAGTACTGAAGCTGAACCAGTAAACATTGCAAATGATACGCCAGATACAACAAATGTTGCCGCAGCTGATACGCAAGTAGAAAAAACACAAGAGCGATTAGTAAGCGAAGAACAAACCACACCGCAAGAAGCAGGTACTAATGATAATGCCAACAATGATACAATTTCAACAGGTAATGAAACTGCGCCAACGCCCATAGAAAACGGCGCTCAATCATTATTACTTGAAGCATCGCCAGATGGAACAACAGGAGCGCTACCTTTTAGTGGTTCTGTTAGCTGGTCCCGATCAGTTGATGAATTAGGATCACCAACCCTCATTGCAAAAGCAAATATCCCAGCTCGAAATCTTGGAGTTGAACTACTTATCAGGCGCAATTCTGATGCCAGCCTTCCCGCTTCTCATTTAATGGAGGTAAACTTTATTGCTAGTGAGACATTTGCAGGCGGATCAGTTGAAGGGCTTCCGGGCATATTATTAAAGAACGAAGAATTGGTGCAAGGCACTCCCCTAATTGGCGCTTCTGCTCGAATAGTTTCAAACTCATTTCTATTTGCTCTAAGCGCCGCAGGACAAGATATTGCTACCAATATTAACTTGCTAGAAAACCGCAAGTGGATGGATTTGGCCCTAGTTTATTCAAATGGCAGGCGAGCAATCATCACTTTAGAAAAAGATGAAGCAGCGCAAAAAATGTTTAGTGAAGTTATTAAAGCATGGCAAAATGATAGCGTATCAAATCAGTAATTATTAGGTAGATTATTCACTCTGTAAAACAGCGTCTTTCATTACATAATTTTTTGCACCCATTACATTTGCATCATGCTTATTGTGAGTAACAATAATAGTATGCCATTTATGTTGCTTTACTAACTTCTTTAATAAAGCCTGCACGTCTTTTGCAGTTTTCTCATCAAGACCAGTAAATGGCTCATCTAATAATAATATTGACTTATTTCGCAATAATGTGCGCGCCAATGCAACACGTTGCTTTTGCCCTCCAGAAAGATTGCTAGCAAGCTGATTGCCAAAATTCTCTAACCCCACATCTTTTAGAGCATTGCTAATTGCCGATTGATTTTCATTTGAATTTTCATTGCCTAAACTAGCTAATGCAATATTTTTATTAACGCTTAAATGTTCAAACAAATTATCACTTTGAAATAATATCGAAACAGGGCGCCTTTCTGGAGGAAGCGAAAGAATATCTTGGCCATTAAGATTTATTTCTCCCTTGTTGGGCATTAAAAACCCAGCAATCAAATCAAGCAATGTTGATTTACCCGCACCAGAAACACCAGAAATAGCAATGATTTCGCCCTCCCCTAAGCTAAAATCATAGTAATAATCTTGTTTTTGTTTTTCATAATGAAAGCAAATATTTTTAACTTCTAACATTTGAGAATTTCCTAAAAATTACTGGTAAAGCTAAAAACACCGCAAAAATTATTAATAATAAAATCGCACCAATTATCCCAGCATCATTATTTCGATAAGCCCCACTTGCCTGAAACATCGCCCAAGGAAGCGTAGTAAATTCATTAGTGCCAAAAAGTGATATTATCCCTAAATCACCTAACGAAAAACTAAAAGCAAGCGCTAAAACTATCCCTATTTCACGCCCCAATAATGGCCATTCAACAAAGCGCCACCGTGACAAGCTACTCAGATTTAATGAACTCAAAAGCTTATTATATCGCTTATTTATTGCCTCAAGCGATGGTGCTAAAACCGCAACAGCAAAAGGTAAAGCTAAAAGAGCATTGCCCAATATTAAAACAAATGGCGCAATTATAGAATTTGATATTTGTAATTGCCTCGCCAAAATATAAAACCCTAACGAAAGAACAAGCGCTGGAATTATTAAATAGACATATAATGGCAGAGCAATAAGTGCTTTGCTAATTTTCCCATGCAGTGCAATTTTTGCTTGGCTTATAATAATGGCAATAAATAAAGTTAAAATTGCGCTACTCGCACCAAGTGTTAAACTAGTAATTGTTGCTCGCCAAAAACTAGGGCGCAAAACAAGCGTAAAAAATTCCATAGAAAATAAATTTAACAAAATAGATATTATCGGCAACATAAAGACAAAAATACCAACAATTAGAATAGTAATTTGCATGAATTTACTAAAACCATTTTCTTGCCACCTATGGTTTGAACTAATGCCCGCTCTAATATGATCTTGATTAAAAATTATCGCAGGCATAATTATCAACAAACATAATATCAACTGAACTACTGATAATTGCACCGCTAACTTTAGATCAAATGAAAGCCTTACCGCAGAGTAAATTGCTACCTCTAAAGTTTGATTACTAGGCCCTCCTCCAAGCATTAAAACAATAGGAAATGAGGTGAAAGCGAGTAAAAATATTATAGCCCCAAGCGCTGGTATAGTATTTTTTATTGCGGGCAAATCCAACAATAAAAATCGCTTTAATGGAGAAAGCGCAAGACTTTGCGCTATTTTTAATTTTTGTGCAGCTATCGCATCAAGCCTAGCTAAAAGAATTGTCGCAGCAAAAGCCCCATTTAATATTGTGTGGGCAAATAATATCCCAAAAAGTCCAAAAATCGAAAAATCCCAATCAATGCCAAATATTTGCAAAAAATCACTAATAATGCCCTCTCGCCCCCAAACATCAATCAGACCAAGCGCAATAACAATACCAGGCGTAACAATGGCGCTAGCAAATAAAGCTATAATAATTTTACGCCCAAAAAACTCTAAGCGGTTTAATGCCCAAGCAAGCATAATCCCAACCATCAAAGACAATAATGTTGAAAGAAGCGCTTGAATAGTACTCATTATAACCAAATGAATAATATCAGGAGATGTTGATTTAGCGCTTAATGGGATAATATTTGCAACATTGAGAATTGCCAAAAATAGAGCAATTATCATTGCGCCAATACTTAGCGCAATGATAATGCCAAAGATTTTTCTTTTGCTATTTGCAAGAATTTTTCTCTTATTATTTAAAAGCATCTAACATTTCCAAAATCCAAGCTTCTGAATTTTCAAACACTATTTTTTCATCAATTAAAAGCGCCACTTTAGGTTTTTCTTGCTCCATAAACCCTTTAGGCAATTCTATATTGGCAACTGGATACATCCAATTTGTTGTTGGAATAATCTCTTGCGCTTCTTTTGATATCAACCAAACAAGAAACTGTTTTGCCAATTTTTGATTTTTTGAAGACTTAACAATAACCCCAACTTCAATTTGCAAATAATGCCCCTTTTCAAACTGCGCAAACTCAAAGCGATCATCATCTTCCACAATTTTATGATAAGCTGGCGAAGTTGTATAAGAAAGCACCATATCAGCCTCCCCCTTCAAAAATAAATTATAACTCTCAGACCAGCCCTTTGTCATGGTAACAATTTTTGGCTTAAGTTCAGACCATACCTGTTTTGCCTGCTCTTTATAAATTGATTTAATCCATAAAACCAAACCAAGACCGGGAGTTGAAGATCGAGGATCTTGCACAATGATTTTTATATCTTGCTTAATTAAATCATCAAAAGAAGTTGGCGGGTTTTTGAGTTTTTCTTTATTATAGACAAAAGCAAAATAGCCATAATCAAACGGCACAAAATAATCCGAACTCCAACCATTTGGAATATTTATATCACTTACATCAATTTCATGTTTTATAAATAATCCAGTTTCTAATGCTTGTGCTGCAATGGAGGTATCAATACCAAGCAAAATATCTGCCTTTGTTTGCTCGCCCTCTAATTGAATTTTTCTTAAAGAACTAATAGAATTACTTGCAGCGATTAAATTTATCGTACAATTACAATTTTGCTCAAACTTTTCTTTAAGTTTTGGGCCCGGGCCCCAATCAGCGGCAAAACTATCATAAGTATAAATATTAAGAGTTGGCTTTTCTTGTGCCAAAGCACCAAAAGACAATAAAACTAGTATTAGTGATAAAAAATATTTTGAAAACATCTTACTTCCTTTTAAGGCCGCAAGAAAAAGCTAGATAGACAGTGCATAGCACTACTAACTCGAACTTCCTCCGCCAGCATAATCTGGTTCAGGTTCAATGGGTAATTCTCAGTCAAATAATATGACACCCCAGCGAGATAAATTTAAGATAAATTGAGTGGATGAAAAATGCAAGTAGTTTGAGCGTATAAAAATTAGATTACATCTTGAAAAAACCATGAATATAATGAAATTATGATTATGTCCTTCAAAAAATTAACTAATAATAGAGCATAACAACAATGAAGCGTGATATTTGAATTAAATATTTAGTTCTTATTTCATACTTCTTAAATTTGACAAAGTTTCCACGCATTTAGCCTTATTGGTTAAATGTTCTTTTTAAGAATTTCGGGCAAAGGTATTTATTTATGGAAAATGTAGAAGTTATAGAGCACGCAGCAGAGATTGATTTCTCTTTATTTGCGCTATTTTTGCAAGCCGATTGGGTTGTAAAATCAGTAATAATTGGATTGCTAATAGCTTCAGTTTGGTGCTGGGGAATAATAATTGATAAAGTAATATTATATAGAAAAACCAATAAAGAATTAAAATTCTTTGATAAGAATTTTTGGTCTGGGCAATC
>JAKISM010000094.1 GCA_021648585.1 Devosiaceae bacterium
CAATATCTTGTTCTTTTTCACTCTCACCAAAAAAATCATCAATAGAGAAATCATCTTTTTTTGAGGGTTTAGGTTTTTTATTTGAGGGCATTTTTCACCAAAAAGAATCTTATTTAGTTTTCTTTACCACAAGTGGAACACAAAGAGAACAGGGCAAAGAGTGTTTCTATGCCCTGTTTATTGATTATCATACTATTGAACAGCTACATTGAACTCAGTATTCATATTGATGTGTGCACATTTCCTGATACCACCATGATGGAGGTGTAGGTTGCTCTTCAATATATGGCATGACAGTGCGATAAGATTTAACTTTATTGAAAAATTCTACACTAAGTTCTTTAGTGTTTCTTTCAATCAGCTTATAATCGCCCATACGATTATATTCATTATAAATTTTTACAGATGCACCATTAATAAATTTGATTGATTCAATATTATTTTTCCATGGTGCTTTATCTACTTTGCTTACTGTGCGATCACCAGATTCGCAATACCAGTTACCTGTATAACCCTCTCCAGTATAAAAGCATACTTGAGGTGAAGGTGAATCAGGTGTAGTGCAACCATAATCATAAAAATTACTTGTTGCAAATGCACCACCGCTAAAAGCAATCAATGCGGTTGATATCAAAGTTATTTTAGTTATTTTTTTAAAAGTAAACATGACATTCTCCTCTTTTTTTAAAAGATCTGCCCCCTACAAAAGTAGTATGCGCCTGTTAAAACTGTTTGACATTGATTAGTATCAAGTTGGTAGTTTTTTCTAGCTAATACCCTCCTCACAGGCACTACCCTGCTACGTCGTAGTTTAGCAAGGCGAGAGCCCCTAGCATAGCGGGTTGGCTTTTCGTTCAAGGTGACTTTGAGGTTTAGAATGTTACATTAAATGTCATTTTGAGTAAAACTAAGAATCTTATTTTGTCATATTGAGTAAAGCAACATATGAACAAAAAAGGCAGAGAAAATATCTCCGCCCAATTTCATTCAATCATGTTTAATTGCAATCAGAGTATTTCATCTTACTCTGATTCTGATTCTGTATTACTTGGTAGCCTTTCACAAACTGTGTCTTCTTCGGGTGCCACAGTCCTATAAGAGACAACTTTATTTAAGAAATCTGCATCAAGTTTTTTAGCGCTATTTTCAATAAGCACCATATTCCCTGCTCGATCAGATTGATTGTAAATTTTTACAGAAGCACCATCAATTAATTTGATAGATTTAATATTGCCTTCCCAAGGCGCTTTATCCGTTAAATTCACGGTACGCTCACCAGATTCACAATACCAGTTTCCAGTGAAGTTCTGTCCAGTATAAAAACATACTTGCGGATTAATTTCTACAGCAATATTGCAATTATAATTACTATGACTCTCCGCCATCGCACCAGTAGCCATCATCATAAGACCTGCTGTAAGGATTGTTATATTTGTTAAAGTTTTTTTGTAAATAAGCATAATGTCCTCCTTGTTATTTACTAATTCCCAATAAAAATAGTGTGGGCTGTTAAAATTGTCTGTTAATCTTGTTGTCTTTATAATTATTGGTTTATATTATGGCAAGAAAATAATGGGTCTTATGATATGTTAATCGCAATTTTGATTACTTTTATATTGGTACTTATTTCTATTCTAATTCATTATGAATTACTAAGAACTATCACAAATATTTTGCCACATATTTCGATAAAACCTCGTGCTAGATTATTGGTAATAATCACAGGGGTTTTTATTGCTCATATTCTTGAAATTGCGCTTTTCGCTCTTGCCTTTGGCTTAATGCAACATCAATGGGGATTGGGCGCAATTTCTGGTGCGCTTGAGGGTGGTTGGATTGATTATTTTTATTTCTCTGCCTCTAGCTATACTACGCTTGGCATGGGTGATATTTATCCAGCAGGGCATTTGCGTTTTGTTGCAGCAATAGAATCTCTTACGGGATTGGTGCTAATTGGCTGGTCAGCTTCTTATACATATTTGGCAATGAGTAAATTTTGGGGAATGAAGAATAGCAAGAAGTAGCCTGTATATTATTAATAATCGAACCGCCCTAAAAAGGGCGATACGATTTATATTTTATATTAATCAAAATGTTTGGAAAGATGAGGCTTTATTACTCATAATCACCCCAAGGTTAGCTTTGTTAGAACCATAGGATTTACAAAGCCCGCCATAAAACCAGTTGCGACATAGGGTAACAGATGCGCCGCCAGTAACTTTAAGCGAAGAAATTCTGTTGTTCCAAAAGCCGACTATTTTATTATTACTTGCGCCTGCATTTACACAAAAGCTAGAGCCAGAATAATTAGTACCATTATAAAAGCATACTTTTGGTGTTACTGGTGCAGGTGGTGTTGTAATATTTTGTACTACCGCTCCAAATATGGTAAGAAAAGCTGCCAGAGCTGCATCGTCAGCGCTTGAGTTGCCTCCAGATGCTGGTGCAAGATAGTTTTTGCTTACCCAGCCATCGGGGCCGGGATGTTTAACATAACACCAGCCACCTTGGCATTGAGTAATCGTGACTTTTTCTCCAGCGTATAATGTATCGATTTTGGCATAACTTGTGCTTGGCCCACTGCGTACATTGACAGCCGACTTCGCAACTGCTGGCGCTGAAAGCACTGGAGCAATTGTGACCATGAAGGCAAACATTGCCGTTGATATAATAGTAAAAAATTTAGATAGTTTCATAATTTTGTCCTCCTTTTATTTGCGATAATCACTAACTGATCAACGCTTGAATAATGGCAGGAAATCACACCCACCATAAACGGTGACTGAACAGACATTTATATTGTTGGCTTTTGACCAAAATACTACTCTGCTAATTTTAATATAGATGTTTTTAAGAATAGTGCTATGATCTATGTCATATTTTATTTTGTAAAAAATCATCAAAAAAAGGCGCAACTCAATTAGGAGCTGCGCCTTTTGATTTAGATATTTATATTGTTAACATTTAACGCCAAGTTCTATATTTAACTCCTAGTGTAGTTATTTAATAATCCAACGCTGGGTGTTGTTGTTCTGGTTGGGACGTGTCACAGCTGACCAGTCGTTTGCTGCGTTCATGTGGGCATCAAGATAGCGATTATTGCTTTTTTGTTGGATGGTATAAGTATCATTACCAAGTGAAGTCAAAATCCAACGCTGGGTGTTGTTGTTCTGGTTGGGGCGTGTCACAGCGGACCAGTCGGCTGGACCAGCACCATGGGCATCAAGATAACGACCATTGCTTTGCTGTTGCATGGTATATAATCCGCCACCAAGTGGGGTTATGATCCATGCCTGTGTGGCATTGAATTGTTGGGGGCGTGTCACAGCTGACCAGTCGGCTGGGCCAGCACCATGGGCATCAAGATAACGACCAGAGCTCTTCTGCACGACAGTATATACACCGTTTAGCTGAGCAACAGGTGCTGGTGGAGCTGGTGGTGGAGGTGCTGGTGGAGCTGGTGGAGCTGGTGGTGTAATGCCGCCGATAATAGCTGCGAAGATATTACCAAAAAGTTTGATTGCTTCGGCATCTGCGCTAGAGCCGCCGCCACCACTAGCTACTGGAGCAAGAAATTTTCCGCTTACCCAGCCATCAGGACCATTTTTTTCAACATAGCACCAGTTGCCCTCACATTGGGTGACATTGACGTTTTCGCCAGCTAATAATACGCTAACTATGTTATGGCCGACACCGGGCCCAGAGCGCACATTCACTGCCGTTGTAGCTTGTGCTGGTGCGGCAAGTGCTGCAGAAATTGAAGCGATAAATACAAACGCTAAGGCTATTAAAATTGTGATAGTTTTAGATATTTTCATTGTCACGCCGTTTGCTAAAAAGGCGGGTGAGATTTCTCTTGTTAAATTTGTCATTTTAGTCCCTCTAAATTTGCCATTCCCTCGAAACGGCTTCTACATACTGTTTGCCACTTATTATCTGAACAGTTTCTGAATGGCTTGTTATTTTTGTTAGCTATAAGCCACTAAATCACTCAGAGATTACTCTGTCTTAAATACCATTTCACCGCTATAGGTGTTTGTCCAATTTTGTTAAAAAAAATGGTAAAGATAAGATAACTTTATCATGAATATTGGAAAAATTACAATAGACAGACATAAAAAGGCGCTATTCAATTAAGTGTAGCGCCTTTAGCATTCTATATAATTTAGGCCTAGTTAGCCCAAGTTGTATAACCAAGTCTCATTGTTGTGCCAGTATAACCATTGAGGCGGAATTCTGAAATTCTTCCCTCATTGGTTTTTACGCAAACATAAGTACCAACTGGCATAGACCATATAGATATTTTATTGTTTGAATAAGAGGCAACTGAACAACCAGCATAACCACGATTTGATGATCCGCTAATAGATAGCTTAGCGCCATTTCTTGGTGTGATAAATTTATTCACCGTAGTTACAGCTTCATACCAGATATCAGCACCAGCAGCTCCAATGTTGCCATTATCAAGGTTGGCGCTATAGGTTTGTTGCAGATTAATAGGTCCTGTTGAAAAAGTTACTGGAACAGCTGGTGGTGCTGGAGGAACTGGAATAATTGGAATGCCGCCAGAATAAACTCTATAAGAAGATATTTTGTTGTTTAGTGCGCCATTTAGCACTGCCTTATTAGATGTGATATTTGTGCAAAGCCCTGTAAAGTTTGCGCCCTGACATATTTTCACTTTTGCGCCACCTGTTAATTTAAGCGAAGAAATAGTGTCGTTCCAAGCAGCAGATATAGTAGGTCTGTTTGTTCCAACAGGCGCACAACCTCTTGATCCAGTGAAGTTGTTGCCTTTATAAAAGCAAACCTCAGAGGCAACAGGTGGCGGAGCAGGTGGAATTGGTGCAGATGGGCTGCCAACAAATACTTCATATGAAGATACCCTATTATTTAGCGCACCATTAAGCACTGCTTTATTTGATGAATAAACTAAACAAAGACCAGTGAAGTTTGTACCCTGACAAACTCTAATTTTAGCGCCACCGCTAAGTTTAATTGATGAAACTGCATCATTCCATGAAGCTGTCATTGTTGGGCGTACTGTGCCAACAGGTTTACACGTTCTTGAACCTGAAAAATTGTTTCCCTTATATAGGCAAGCTTCTTGGGTAACAGTTGGAGGGGGTGGGGCAACAGGCGCAACAGGTGCAGGGGCATCGCCACACGAAAGCGAGAATGATGGGCCGCTTGGGCCAATAGTAATGCCAAAGCTACAATCTGGATCAGATGGGGTACTAGATCCACCACCAGATCCACCGCCTGAGCCACCAGCTATTGGCGTGAGATATCTAGAACTTACCCAACCATCAGGCCCCGTGTGCTCGATACGACACCAGCCATTTGATACACATTCAGTAACCTCAACTCTCTCACCAGTATATAATGTATCAACTACATTATAAGATGTACCCGGCCCTGTGCGCACATTTAGTGAAACATTTGATGTAGCAGGAGCTGCAAATGCGCTGGCGCTTGTCACAATCATAATAAAAATTGCGATTAGAATAGTTATGGATTTTGATATAATTTTCATGTCTAGTCCCCTTAAATTTTTTGCCACTTATACAAATGGCTTGCTATTCAAACCTGACAGCACGCACCTGAACGCTTTGTGAACAGCCTGTTATTTATTCCCTGTTACTAGCTAAACATAGATTATAGTAAAAATAAAGTGCTTGATTTAGTTATGATTGAATTAAAAAACGGCGCTATCATGACAAGGGGAGGCGTTATAAACTCTGTCACTCTGAGCGCCAGCGAAGAGTCTAAGATTCTTCGACTACGTCTCAAAATGACAAAGAAAGGTATTTCGGCTCTCTATGCGCTCACGCCGCACAGGCTGACTCAATATGACAGAAGATAAGGCATAAAGCAGACATAAAAATAATCTAATCCCAAGCAAGATTAACTCACTTGGGATTAGTTGGGAGGAAAGTATATTTTAATTTAATAGGCTTGAAACGAAGTAATTGCGTTATTAAATCTTGCACCAAGATATTGTTTGCTCGAGCCAATATTTGCGCAACCTCCATTAAAATTCCTATTGCGACAGACTTGCACCCTAGCGCCGCCTTTTACTTTAATAGAAGAAATTCTATTATTCCAATTACTTGGTAACATATTGTCAGAGGTTCCCGGAGTTACGCAATATTTAGCCCCAGTGAAATTACCCCCCTTATAAAAGCATACTTTTGGATTTACTGGAGGGGTTGGGGCAACAGGATTATAAAAAGGAGAATAAGGTCTATCTCCGACACCAAGCCCAAAAGTGAAACCGCCGTTAGAATTCATAGAAAAACCAAAATTAACCGAAGGGTTTTGCCGTGGTCTTGTTGGAGGGCTATAGCGAGGTTCACGTACAGTTACCGCACGAAGATATTTAGCGCTCACCCAACCATCAGGGCCTTTGTGTGTAATGTAACACCAGCCGTTCGATACGCATTCACCCACATTTACACGCTCACCACGATAAAGACTATCAACTACTTTATAGTTAGTGCCTGGACCCGAGCGAACATTAAGCGCAGATTTTGAGGTGGCAGGGGCGGCAAAAGCGCTAGCGCTAGAAGCTATAATAACTATGCCAGCCAGTGCACCTAAAAGAGTTGTTTTTCTTACATTCATTTTTATCTCCTATGAAATTTTAAAAGGGTTTTGTTAACCATATTTATGAGTTAGCAATTTCTTCCTGAATGAAAGCTGAACGAGTTTTACACTGTTAAAAGCCTAACTACTTATTTATTTATTTA
Organism: Devosiaceae bacterium; assembly: GCA_021648585.1. Lineage (GTDB taxonomy): Bacteria > Pseudomonadota > Alphaproteobacteria > Rhizobiales > Devosiaceae > S141-66. The sequence goes on from JAKISM010000094.1 coordinate 6,753, forward strand.
ATAATATTGACGCTAGCAGACAGTTGCAGGCATAATCCAAATTGTTATAGGGATAATTAGAGTGACTTTATTTTGTCACATGAAAGGGCTTTGGTGAAATAGCGAGCTTATTATAAGTTTGTTTTAACAAGGCAAAATTTTAGGGAGAATAAAATGAGAAAATTATTTACTAGTGCACTTGTTGTTATGGGTGTGTCATTACCAGTTGGAGCGATGGCTCAGGCTTGGGATATGCCAACCCCATATTCAGACAAAGTGTTTCATACTGCAAATATAATTGAATTTGCCAAAGATATTGAAGCGGCAACCGATGGCGCTTTTAAGATCACTGTTCATTCCGCTGGTTCTTTATATAAGCACGCAGATATTAAAAATGCGGTTCGATCGCAACAAGTGCCAATCGGAGAGTTTTTCCTTTCTCGTCTTTCAAATGAAGATGCTGCTTATGGTGTTGATTCTCAGCCATTTGTCGCAACTTCTTATGCAGATGCTGAAAAGCTCTGGGCAGCGCAAAAGCCAGTTATTACTGAACTATTAGCTAAGCAAGGCCTAATGCCATTATTTGCCGTTCCTTGGCCACCTCAAGGGCTTTATACAAAGGCTGAAGTTAATTCTGTTGATGATCTAAGGGGATTAAAATTCCGTGCCTATAATGCGGCTTTAGAAAAATTTGCAGCTCTTGCTGGTGCTGCACCGACCCAAGTTGAATCACCTGATATTCCGCAAGCATTTTCAACTGGTCAGGTTGAAGCGATGATTACCTCGCCTTCAACTGGTGTTAGTTCAAAATCATGGGATTTCGTTTCAACCTATACGCCAATTAATGCGTGGGTGCCTAAAAATATCGTTGTGGTCAACAAGGCAGCATTTGATGGACTAGATGCTTCTGTGCAAGCGGCAGTATTAGCGGCGGCAGAAGCGGCAGAAGCTCGTGGCTGGGATTTAAGCCGTGCGGAAACCGATGCAAAAACGGCAACCCTAGCTGAAAATGGCATGAATGTTGTAACGCCAAGTGCTGAGCTTATGGACGGCCTAAAAGCCATTGGTGCGCAAATGCAGGTTGATTGGAACGAAAGCGCTTCTGATGAAGCTAAAGCTATTATTTCTGATTATAATAAATAGTTCAGGAAATTAATGAAAAACAGAAATAGGCGGGTTTTCCCTGCCTGTTTTTTGGCAAGGAGTAGGGGGCAAGGAGGGGCTAAATGATTAGAAAAACACTTGATGGTTTATATAGTATTAGCGGTGCAATAGCGGCTGGGTTCTTAGCGTTGATTTGTCTTTTGGTCAGTGTGCAAGTTATTTTTAATTTAATAACAAAATTATTTGGAACTACATTTGCGCTAACTATTCCCTCTTATGCAGAATTTGCAGGTTTCTTTTTAGCGGCTGCGTCCTTTTTGGCGCTTGCCTATACTTTAATGCGTGGCGGGCATATTCGTGTGACATTGATTTTGCAGTTTTTGCCTAAAAGAGCGCGACTAGTTTTTGAAGTTTTGGGGCTTGCTATTTGTGCTGCAACTGCAATTTATGCCACCTATTTCATGGGTAGGCTAACCTATGAATCTTATAGTTTTGGTGATTTATCACCCGGCATTATTGCAGTCCCATTATGGATACCGCAAACCTCACTTGCTTTGGGGTTAGGAATTTTAGCCATTGCGCTAACTGATCTAACTATTTCTACAATAATAAAACGTGATTTGGTGCTTAAGCCTACAGATATTGAGTGATGGATAAAAAATAATGCCAGAAATTATTATAATAACATTTTTGCTTGGTGGTCTGCTCGTGCTGTTGGCTGCAGGGGTCTGGGTAGCGTTTGCGCTGATAATAACTGCCATTGCAGGAATGGTGATTTTTTCTTCCGCCCCCGTTGGTCAGGTGATGGCAACAATTTTATGGGGTGCGAGCCATTCGTGGGCGCTTGCGGCTTTACCGATGTTTATTTGGATGGGCGAAATACTTCTGCGCTCTCGTCTATCAAAAGATATGTTTTCAGGCCTTGCGCCATGGCTAACAAAAATTCCGGGTAGGTTATTGCACGTAAATGTATTTGGCTGTGCGCTATTTGCCGCTGTTTCAGGCTCTTCTGCGGCAACGGCTGCAACGATTGGCAAAATGTCTATTCCTGAACTTTCAAAACGTGGTTATCCTGAAAAATTGATTTTAGGAACACTTGCAGGTTCAGCAACGCTTGGCCTGCTTATTCCACCATCAATTATTTTAATTGTTTATGGGGTGGCAACCGAGCAATCAGTGGCACGATTATTTATTGCAGGAATATTACCTGGTATAATGTTGGTCACGATGTTTTCGCTTTATGTTGTAGTCAGAGCTAAAATGCTGGGCGATAAAATACCAAAAGAGAAATCAGGCCTTAGTTTTAGAGAAAAGATAAAAGCATCACGTTCATTATTGCCAGTAATGTTATTGATTATTGGAGTTATCGGATCAATTTATTCAGGCATTGCCTCACCAACAGATGCGGCGGCGATGGGGGTGGTGTTTTCATTATTACTTGCTTGGAGAAGCGGCACATTAAGCAAAAAAATGTTCATTGATAGTTTGATGGGCGCAACAATTACTTCGGCAATGATTGCCTTTATTTTGGTGGCAGCGGCGTTTTTAACAACCTCAATGGGCTTTACTGGTATTCCACGTGACTTGGCGGCTTGGATTGGCGGTTTTAACCTCTCACCATTTGCATTGCTTTTTGCGCTAACAATCTTTTTTATTATTCTTGGCTGTTTTCTTGATGGAATTTCGGTGGTGGTTTTAACCACTTCAATTATTTTACCAATG
>JAKISM010000095.1 GCA_021648585.1 Devosiaceae bacterium
TCCACGCTAATACTGTGCGGGCTGCCTGTTATATTAACCATAATTCTTTTTATATTTTGACGACAGGTACATTTATAGTTAACAATTAGTTAATTACCTGTCCCATTTTGGTGCGAAAGAGAATTATGAGATTTATTAAAAATACTGCCCTTTTTAGCGTTTTTTTTGTAGCCGCTTTTGCTATTCCAACTAGCATAAATGTACTTGCTAAAGTTACTAGCGCTCAAGAGACGCCAAAATTTGAGCAACTATTAAAAATTGAAAATAAAGAATATAAGATAGAATATGATAATTCTATTTCTATGAAACCAATAGGGCAGATATCTGTTAGAAAAATTGCTTATGGCAAAGAAAGCACTGTAAATATTATTACAACAAGCAGTGGAACATATTCTTCTGATTCTTTAACTTCACGAAATGTAAGATATCAGGGAGTTTTTGTGCAAGAGGTTCAAAAAGATCCACCCAAAAAGAATATTGTTTGGATATTGGATAAAGCTTGGGTAGTAACACCAGTTGCATCTGCCAATTCTTTTATGTCGATTATTAGGGCAGCAAATTAACAAACATCAACTAAGACCAGAGCCAACCCTTCTTAAAGCGATAGAATTTATGAATGCCGATTTGTGTTAGCTTGTCCATTTTTGAAGCCCAACGAGGCCTAACATAAGTAGCATGATAATGAGTTGCATTGGCTACTTCAGTTAGATAAATCTCTCCATTCGTTACTTTTTTAGCAATTTCTATTGACTGTGTCCAAGCAGCTTTTTCATTTACACGATCTCTAATTCCATCACATGCAAAAGAAAACTGACAAGCATTGCGTTTGTTTTGATTTTGATAAACAACGCCACAAATTGAGCTAGGATAAAGTTTATTTTTAACTCGATTAATAATAACTTGAGCTACACCCACTTGCCCACGATAAGGCTCACCTCTTGCTTCAAAATAAATAGCAGTTGCTAAACATTGAATTTGCTTTTTCGATACTGAAATTGCTGTTGGACTAGTAGATTTTGTAATAGGAGCATTGGCACGAACATAGGCTAGCCTTTTAGAAATTGTAAGTGGAGTTGGCATGTTTTGTGAAGTGGCATCTGCTTTATCAATAGCCTTGAGCGCCGCTGACATTAGAATAATGTCTGAAGAGCCTACAGAAATTTGTTTTATTACATCAGTAGTTGATGAATTAATATTTGCTACTCTTATTGTAGCAGCATCTAATTTTTTTGATTTTTCTCGAAGTGTTGCAATTTGTGTGCGAGCAGCTTCAAACCTTTTAGCAAAATCTAATATTTCGTTCTGCGGCCTTTGCCTATCCATTTTTATCGAACGGTTTGGACCAGAAAAAACTTTTGAAGAAAAGATATTAGAGATAGAGCTCGTAATAATTGGATCATTAGCATTAAATGAAAGAGAAGCGTTCATTTTTGGATAGAGTAATTGCGAAAAATTTTGCTCATCAGGATTTTTTACACCATTTGTTGCGCTTAGATAGAAAAACCCAACAAAAAACAAAGCAACAAAATTGCGAAAAGCAAAAAGCTTATTTTTAGCTATTCCAGCTTTATATACCCAATTAAAATAGGCCATACTCATTTACTCACTACTAAATACTCAATACCCAATATCATTTACGCAATATATTTGGGTGCAAAAATGGTTAACTTACCCTTTGCACGAGCATTATAAAAAATTAACGTTGATATCTGGTAAACAAAATAAATAAGTCTTATTAACGATGAAATATTGTCTATAATTTGGAAATTTTGTGGCAATTATTTTTGTGCTTGCGCTAGGGCAAGACGTGCAACTGGCACACGATATGGAGCGCAACTAATATAATCAACACCAAGGCTTGCAAAAAATTCGATCGATGCAGGATCTCCTGCATGTTCTCCACATATCCCTATTTTTAATTCAGGATTAGCCTTTTTGCCACGCTCAATGGCAATTTTTATTAATTCGCCAACTCCAGACCTATCAATAGTTGCAAAAGGGTCATTATCATAAATGCCTTCACGCCTATATGCTGCCAAAAATGATGGTGCATCATCACGAGATATTCCAAAACAAGTTTGGGTTAAATCATTTGTGCCAAACGAGAAAAAATCTACCATAGGGGCGATTTCACCTGCTCGTAATGCAGCACGTGGCAACTCAATCATTGTACCAAAAGAATATTTCACACCAAACTCTTCTGCTTTCTCTTTATCCGATATCGCCTTTATTTTAGATCTTAGCCAACTCACCTCTCTTGCAGAAGCAACAAAAGGAACCATAATTTCGAGATTAACTGGGATAGATGTTTCATGCGCTGAAGTTTTTGCACCAGCAAAAAGAGCATTAATTTGCATTTGCAATATTTCAGGGTGAGATATTGCTAATCTACAACCTCTATTTCCAAGCATTGGGTTAACTTCACCAAGCCTTTCAAGTCGTGATTGCAATTCATCAACGCTAAGAGAAAGCGAGATAGCCGTGTCAGCAATATCTTGTTTGGTCTTTGGCAAAAATTCATGCAAGGGAGGATCAAACAAGCGAACAGTTACTGGTTTTCCAGCCATTGTTGAAAATAAATCAGCATAATCACCACTTTGGAAATCAACTAGACCCTTAAGAGCAATTTTGCGGTCATTATCATCTTCACTAAGAATAAGACGGCGAAGGGCTGTCATTCGCTCAGGGGTAAAAAACATATGTTCTGAGCGAGCAAGGCCAATTCCCTCAGCGCCAAAACTAAGTGCTGTTTTCGCTGATTCTACTGTTTCAACGTTGGCTCGAACAGAAATTGTACGACTGGCATCAGACCAATTTAGTAATTTAGTAATTGCCCCACCCATATCAGGCTGCAATAGAGGCAACTGCCCCACAAAAATACGGCCATCTGCCCCATCAATAGTAATCCAATCGCCTGCTCTAAAAACCCTATCATCAATTTTGCAAGTTAACTGTTTCATATCAACTTCAAGGAAACCAGCACCAGCAACACACGGTTTGGCCGCAACACGAGCAATAATTGCCGCATGAGAATTATTACCTCCACGTGAAGTAAGAATTCCTGTTGCTGCCATCATGCCATCAATATCGCTAGGCCCTGTTTCTGTAGCAACAAGGATAGTGTTTACTCCTCTGGCATGAAGCCTAATTGCATCATCAGATCTAAAAACTATTCTACCACTGGCAGCGCCTGGTGAAACACCTGCACCAACACCGATAGGCTTAAGGTTTATATCTCTTGCTAAGCGGGGGTGTAAGAGCGATGGAATATGTTCAACATCTATTCGCATAACAGCTTCTCGTGGCGACCAATATCCAGCCTCAACCCTATCAACCGCTGCTTCTAATTTTGCTGCAATGCTTGCCTCTATTGTTCTTGCTGATAGAAATTTTAATCCATCTTTTTCTAAACTAACTAAGCACAACATATGGTGGCCTGCTATTTTATCTACTATTCGTGCAATTTCAGTAGCGCTTTTTGGTAAATCTTGTTGCGCTTCACCTAAAATTGAAAGAGGGACTATTTTCCCCGTTTGTAAATTACGAGAATAAAATTCAACTAATTGCGGTTTAGCCATTGCTTGAATTATTACTATTTGCCTATCTAACTCGCCGACCTCTAAATCATCTGACCAAAGCGTGCTAGTAACTCCATAAGAGTTAAATGCAAAATCTATTGCTTTTACTAAAGCGCTATTTATATCAACAGCTTCACTTACACTTGCTGGCGGTTTAATATTGGTTTTGGCATGCATAAGGCCAACATTATGATTTAGCGCAGAAGTGCGAACAGCAAGCATTGGCGGGGTCTTGCCTTTTTCAACGAGCTTAAGCAGAGTTTTAACCCAAATATTTCTAAGAGAATAATTTATGCCCTTTTGCTCAGCCTTTAGTGCTAACCAAGCTTGGCGAGTAATGCAAATTGTTGGAATAGTATCTATCCCAGCTTTAGCAATTTCAGCAATCCAGCGAGCTTTACCTGTTAAAAGATTTTGTTGCTCCGCACTAATTTTACAAAAACCAGTTGCAGATGAAATAGCAAAAATTTGTTCTTCAATATGCACCATAATTTTTTAAAACTTAATCCTTAAGCACCATTTATTGGGTATTATCTATATTTCTCAATGTTACATATATTAGTGCATCATTTTTATCATTCATTGAAGAGTTTTTTTATAAATTATTTTCTTACTTGACTAAATGAGATTGTAACAGCATCAAGTTATCTATGAGCAAATTACCAAACCTTGAAATAATTCTTTGTGCCCCACGTGGTTTTTGCGCTGGCGTTGATAGGGCTGTGCAAATTGTTGAGTTGGCATTACAAAAATATGGCGCTCCTATCTATGTAAGACACGAGATTGTGCACAATAAATATGTCGTTGATGGATTAAAAAACAAGGGCGCAATTTTTGTTGAAGAACTAGACGAGGTAGAGGACACAAAAGCACCCGTTATTTTTTCGGCTCATGGCGTTGCAGAAAGTGTTTTTTTACAAGCTAAAAAATTCAATATGTTTTACCTTGATGCCACCTGCCCGCTTGTTTCAAAAGTGCATCTTGAAGCACAAAAATTACACCTTCAAGGCTACGAAATCATTCTCATTGGCCATAAAGGACACCCAGAAGTTGAAGGCACTATGGGACAGTTACCCAACGGAGCAATATCTTTGGTCACAGATTCTTTTGACGCTGAAAATATCGTTGTTAAAAACCCTGATAGAGTAGCTTATGTAACACAAACTACTTTATCTCTTGATGATACTGCAATGATTATAGGCACTCTAAAAAAACGCTTTAAGCATCTTAAAGAACAAAAAAAGCAAGATATTTGTTATGCTACAACCAATAGGCAAGAGGCTGTAAAACAAGTCGCTCCAAATGTTGATGCGATGCTTGTTGTTGGCGCTCCAAATTCTTCAAATTCTATGCGCCTAGTTGAAGTTGCCGAGAGAGCTGGTTGTAAAAAATCTATTCTTATTCAGCGAGCATCAGATATTGATTGGCAAGATTTTACAGATATTAATAGTATAGGAATTAGCGCTGGAGCTTCAGCCCCTGAGGTTTTGGTTGATGAAATTATTACATCATTTAAATTGCGCTATAATATCTCAGTAGCAACCCAAAAATTTGCTGATGAAAATATATCATTTAACCTACCAAAAGAATTACGAGAACAAGCTAAATGAGCAAATTAGTTATCATTCATACAGATGGAGCGTGTTCAGGTAATCCGGGTCCGGGGGGGTGGGGCGCAGTTTTACAATATAATAATCACCTAAAAAAGCTAAAAGGCGGCACAAAAGAAACCACCAATAATCGCATGGAATTAACCGCGGCAATTAAGGCGCTTAACACACTAAAACACCCCTGCAATGTCGAGTTACATACCGATAGTAAATATGTAAAAGATGGCCTCACTAAATGGATAGAAAATTGGAAAAAAAACGGTTGGAAAACCGCAAATAAAAAACCTGTTAAAAATTCTGAACTTTGGCAAGAACTTGATATTGCCGTTAAAAACCATACAATTAGTTGGCATTGGGTAAAGGGACATAATGGCAATGAGATGAACGAACTTGCCGATCAATTAGCCAATGAGGGTATGGAGCGCTTTAAGGACTAACTACATATCTTGATAGAGCGGCCCCTCACCGCCCTGCGGTGTGACCCAATTAATGTTTTTATTTGGATCTTTAATATCGCAAGTTTTACAATGCAAACAATTTTGTGCGTTGATAATATAGGTGTTTTTGCCCTCAATCTCACTCCATTCATAAACCCCTGCTGGGCAATATCTTGTTGAAGGGCCATCAAATATTTCAAGTTCCGAACTTTGTTGCAGTGCAACATTATTCAAATGCAAATGCACGGGCTGGTCTTCTTCATGGTTGGTATTAGATAGGTAAACAGAAGATGCACGATCAAAACTCAGCACATTATCGGGTTTTGGATAGTCAATTTTTTGGTGCTTTGCGGCTGGCTCTAATGAATGTGCATCTTGTGTTTTATGTTTTAGCGTACCAAAAATTGATAGATTAAATAGGTTATTTGTCCACATATCAAAGCCGCCAAGCGCTACGCCCCAAACAGTGCCAAAACGGCTCCATAACGGCTTTACATTGCGCACAGGCTTTAAGTCTTTGCCAACATCGCTGGTGCGCCAACTATCATTATATGCTACCAATTCATCGTTTGAACGTCCATCACCTATTGCTTGTGCAACCTTTTCTGCTGCCAACATTCCAGATAATATTGCATTATGAGAGCCTTTAATGCGGGGCAGATTTACAAGCCCAGCGGCACAACCAATTAATGCACCCCCTGCAAATGAAAGTTTTGGAACGGACTGCCAACCGCCCTCAGAAATTACCCTAGCACCAAATGAAATTCTTTTTGCGCCCTTAAAGGTATTGCGAATAGCGGGGTGAGTTTTGAAACGTTGAAACTCATCAAATGGTGAGAGATAAGGGTTTTTATAATCAAGATGAATTACATGCCCAACTGCTACAATATTGTCTTCAAAATGATAAAGAAATGCCCCGCCACCAACATTATTATCCAATGGCCAACCAAAGGCGTGTTGCACAAGTCCAGCTTTATGATTTTCAGGTTCTATCTGCCATAATTCTTTTATACCAATGCCAAATTTTGGCGGCTGGCAATTTTCGTCTAATTTGAATTTTGCAATAAGTTGCTTGCTTAGTGAGCCTCGTGCGCCCTCAGAAAACAGCACATATTTGCCCAAAAATTCCATTCCTTGCGCAAAATTTTCACCATGTTCTCCATTTTTTTTAACCCCCATATCACCAGTGGCAACTCCCCTTACCGCTCCATTTTCATTATAAAGCACTTCAGAGGCAGCAAAACCGGGATAAATTTCTACACCCAAATCTTCAGCTTTTTGTGCTAGCCACTGACACATTTTGCCAAGTGAGGCGATGTAATTGCCGTGATTATTCATTAGGGGCGGCATTAAAAAATTTGGCAAGCGAAATGCTTTATTTTTACTCAAAAACAAAAATTCGTCCTTGCTAACTTTTACCTTAAGAGGAGCATCTTTATCATCTCGCCAATTTGGCAATAAATTATCAATGCCAATAGGATCAATCACCGCACCAGAAAGAATATGCGCACCGACCTCTGCGCCCTTTTCTAGTACAACAATTTCAAGATTTTGATTGAGCTGTTTCAACCTAATAGCCGCACTAAGACCCGCAGGCCCAGCGCCAACAATAACCACATCAAAATCCATGCTTTCACGGGGTTCATTTGTTTGCTCTTGGCTCATAGATATTCTCTTTTTGTTTTCTTGTTAGTATATGATTAGAGAGATTTTTCAAGTTCTGGCAAGGCTTCAAATAAATCAGCAACTAAACCATAATCTGCTATTTGAAAAATTGGTGCATCTGCGTCTTTATTAATTGCAACAATGGTTTTAGAGCTGCTCATACCCGCAACATGTTGGATAGCACCTGAAATCCCGCAAGCAATATATAGATCTGGCGCAACTATTTTACCAGTTTGGCCGACCTGTAAATCATTATTGGCGTATCCTGCATCAACTGCGGCACGAGATGCGCCAATCGCTGCCCCCAACCTATCAGCAAGTGGATTAAGCAATTCATTAAATTTTTCAGCTGAGCCAAAAGCTCGCCCACCTGATATGACAATTTTAGCCGCTGTTAAATCAGGGCGGGCACTGTCTGAATATTGAGCATTAACAAAGCTAGAAAGACCAATTTCACTAGGTTCAGCAATTTCTTCAATAGGTGCATCATTGCTAGTGCCAACAGAAGAAAACGAAGAGGTGCGCACCGTTATGACTTTCTTTTCATCAAGCGATTGCACGCTTAAAATTGCATTGCCAGCATAAATAGGACGCTTGAAACTATCAGCGCTTAACACTTCAATTATTTCAGATATTTGCATCACGTCCAATAAAGCTGCAACACGGGGCATGATGTTTTTGCCATTTGATGAGGCGCAAGACATGAACATATTATAATTATCTGCTAATGACATTATCAATGCTGCAACAGGTTCTGCCAAACAATGCTCTAATTCTTGGCTTTGTGCCAAAATAACCTTTGCAACATTGTCTAATTTTGCAGCCTGTTTCGCCACGGCCATTGCGTTAAACCCTGCAACAAGCACATGAATTTCACCGCCAATTTGAGTTGCCGCATCTAGCGCTTTTGCTGTCTCTATCGATAGTTCAACATTATTATGTTCTGCTAAAACAAGAATTGTCATGATTTTTCCTTTTATTAAACTAAAGATTTAGCTTTTAATTTTTCAACAAGCTCGGCAACCGTTCCTACAATAATGCCAGCCGTACGAACTGGCGGCTCTTGTGTATTTAAGATTTTAAGACGAGGGCTAATATCAACATTAAAATCTGCAATGGACTTTATCTCAAGCGGCTTTTTCTTGGCCTTTATAATATTTGGCAAGCTAGTAAAACGTGGTTTATTGATGCGTAAATCCGTAGTTATAATCGCTGGTAATTTTATATTTATTGTTTGCAAACCACCATCTACTTCACGGGTAACATTGGCGCTATCACCATTAAGCTCCAACTTATAGGCGAAAGTTGCTTGCGCATAATTGAGCATTGCCGCAAGCATTTGCCCTGTTTGGTTATTATCATCATCTATTGCTTGTTTGCCAAGAATGATAAGATCAGGCTTTTCTTCCTCAGCAATTATCTTCAAAATTTTAGCCACCGCCAAAGGCTCTAATATTTCCTCGCTCTGCACCAAAATCGCCCTATCAGCCCCCATCGCCAATCCAGCACGAAGCGTTTCAGCCACCTTTGCACAGCCAATAGAAACCACAATAACCTCATCAGCCTTTCCTGCTTCTTTTAATTTTATTGCTTCTTCTAGGGAGTTTTCATCAAACGGATTCATTGACATTTTAACATTATCTAGCTGAACGCCCGAGCCATCAGCTTTCACATTAATTTTTACTTTATAATCTATAACCCGCTTAATAGGCACTAATATTTTCATTTATCTCTCCAGTTCAACATTTTTGATATTTTCAGTGCACCCAACACTTTGTAGAATCATTTTTGCGTACATATCTTCAATTTTAGATTGCGAAAGACGACCACTAAATCGATACCAAGTATTGACACCAATAAGCATTGCCAAAATAGCCATAGCCGCAACATGGGCATCTTGACAATTAAATTTTCTATGCTTTATTCCATTTGAAATTATTGTCTTGAGAACCCCCTCATATTTACGACGCAATTTTTCAATTTGCTCAAAGCCATCTGGCTCAAGTGAGCGCAATTCCATATAGGCAATAAAAATTTCATCGGGGCGAATTATATTATAGCGAATATGAAAATGCACAAAACGATCCAACGCCTGAATAGGACTATCGCTAGCAACCGCCTGTTCTTTCCACGCCGCCAATAATTCTTG
>JAKISM010000096.1 GCA_021648585.1 Devosiaceae bacterium
TATTAGTAGCACCACCGGGATCACTTTTATGATCCACATAACCACCCTCATGCTTAAAGATTTCCGCTACAGCGAAATTAAAATTCTTAGCAACCATTTTTATAAATCCTTTATGAGGAGAAAGTGCCGTCAGCAAAATGACCAGCACCAAGCGTTGCGCTAATTTGCGCCACTTCAAAATTAAAATTATTTGGTAGCAAGCCAAAATCTGCTATTTGATTTGCTGACGAATAGATAAAAAAACTACTGCTACTTTCAAGCGAGCGAACAATATTAGCTCCGTCATAAATATCTATTTGATAATTTTCTGGAACAAGCTCAAGCGGCACTTCACTAAGCGCCCAACTATCGCCATTGAGGCGAGTGCGACGCACCCAAGAAATATTTACATAATCATTTTGCGCATTTCTTTTAGCGCTCAAATGCACAGGATTAAGCGGCTTTGCAGGGTCAAGATTTATATCAATATTCAGCTCAACCCCTTGCGCATCATTTGCGCCAGCAAAGGCAGTAGCGACAATATTTGCGCCAAGCATATCTGGAGTTACATCAACAAATAGCACATTTTGATCTAATAAAACAACCTGATTGCCAGCAGAAATTGAACTGCTTGAACTATCAGTACCACCAAGCCCTCTAAGTAATTTCGTTAGTTTATAATTGTCGCTAGAAACAAGCTCCGCTTCAACAAAGCCAATAATTTCCCACGTGCCATCATCACGTTCAACTGCCAAGCGATTATTATTCGCCATCACGCTAATTTCAGATGCGCTCGATAAATGACCCGAATAGAGCTCGATTTTTAAGCTAGTAGCATTATCCCAAAGAGAAGAACCACTTGCAAAAATAGTTTCGCTAACCACTCCAATAGTTGCAGAATTAGTAAGCCTAGCTAACTCAATATCCGTATCTTGTTCCTTAATAATAATATCGCCAGTCCAAGGATCGCTCAATGCACCAAACAATAATCTTGAAATAGAGTTTTCACTTGATTTTGGCGGTAAATGAGCGGCAATAACTAACGGCTCACCAACAATAGGAATGGCGCTAAAGTTCGTGCTAATTTCTGTTTCTGAATTTGTGTAAGCTGGTTGAAAAAATGTTGCACGAGCACTAATTTTGCGCATATTTCCATCACGAATTTCATTAATAATAAAGGGGCCATTTGCTTGCCCCTCAATTTCAACAATATCACCAACTTCAAGCGCCAAAAATGAGGTAGGCAAAGCAAATTCAACAATATCATCAGAAATATTCAATCGAGTAAGCGCATTTTGCGCCGCTTTGCTTGTATTGGCAGAACTCATTACAAGACCAGAATTAAGCGAGGCTATTCCCTCTCCCTTTAGTGAAATAGCGCTAATAGTTGAACTAGAATATGCATATTGCCTCTCATAATGAGTAAGCGCTAATTGCCCAATAATTTGGCTAGAATCTGGCTGCTTTCTAGAAATAATCTCGCCCTCATTTTGGGCTAAATTATCACCACTAATATTTGCAGCAATTAAATTAGAAATCCTGCTTACTTTTAGGCCTGTTTCTTTATCAAATATTTCTAAACTTGCAGCATCAAGAATTGAAGAGATAGCATTACGTAAAGAAGTAATATTAGCAATTTGCGCACCCTCAATAAAAACATCACCATCAATTATATCTGTAATATCAACATTATAATCTTTTGCCATTGCCTTAATAAGTTCAGCCGCACCCATTGCTCCCAAACGACCCGTCAGCCAATGCCCTGTTTTATAATTATTGCCATCAGACCAAATGTTCAAAAATTTAGGAAAAGCTGGAAAGGGACGAGCGTCCCACGTCCAGATATAAATACGATCTGGATCAAGCATATTAGCGCCATAGACACTAGAAATAGGATTGTTATCTATATCAAAATCAGGCGAACTTGGCTGCCAATATGAATGATATGCTCTTAAATGTTGACGCTGCTGAATTGGATCTGGCGCACCAGATGAAAAATAAGGCAACGCATTTTCAACAGATTTTGGGTCAGCAAAAGCATTAGGCCGATTACTGCCCTTATCAACTGCCCCGCAACCAAGTTCAGTTAGCCAAAATGGCTTACTTTGAGGTGTCCAAGCACTAGCAACAGCACTACGCACCCCACCAATTCGATTATGATGAGCATTTGCCCACCAATTATAAAGATCTTTATAACGCCAAATCCAAGGCTCATTATAAGCACCATCGGTTATAAGAGATCGATTACCTGCCTCCCTGTCAGCACTAGAAGCATAATAAAAATCATAGCCCTCGCCCCCTGCAATATTAGATTTAAGATAATCTAATTCATATGGAGAAGAAGCAATTTGCGCATCGGCATGAGCATTGCCATCACGCCAATCAGAAATCGGCATATAATTATCAATACCAATAGCATCAATATTTGGGCTGGCCCAAACGGGGTCAAGATGAAAATATTTATCTCCCGTTCCATCACTTGGCTGATAACCAGAATATTCAGACCAATCGGCGGCATAAGTAACTTTTGTATTTGCCCCGACAATAGATTTAACATCTGCGGCCAAATTTACCAAATCATCAACAAAGGGAAATTGCTCTTGGGAGCTACGTAAAAAACTCATCTGCTTCATTTCAGAACCAATGATAAAAGCATTAACTCCACCAGCTAATTGCATTAATTTTGCATAATGCAAAATCATGCGCCGATAACCCCAATCAGTTGGACCAGAATAATTTACAGTTTGCCCAGATGCAGAAAAATGCGCAACATTAGCATTGCCAGAAAAAGCATTAACTTGAGGAATAATTGCCGCACTTTTATCAGGCGAGCCAGCAACGCCAATCGCAGGATTGCAGGTTATTCGCCCACGCCAAGGATAGGCAGATTGTCCAATATTTTGCGTATATGGATCAATTAAAGAATTATTGCTAGAAATATCCATCATCATTAGCGGATAAAGCGTAACTTTTAGCCCACGTGATTTCAGATCAGCAATCGCAGCTAAAACTGAATTATCAGAAGGCGTGCCGCCATATGCTGGAGCATTATTAATATATGTTACTGTTGGTACTTGCTGCCTTGAAAGTCCGTTCACCCGCCAAGTGGTATTTTTGATATTTCTATTAGCACTTTCAACTCGAGGTTGAATTTTACATGAACCACAACGCAAATCATCGCCAAACCAAGAGACAATAAGCGCCACATGCTCTAAATTAGGGCAAAGCGCTACTAATTCATCAATCGATATCGTCCAATTTGATGTTTGCCCAACAACATGCGCATTTTCGCTAATTACTTTACCGGGCGAAATAATACGCACACGAGGCACTGGATCATAGCCAAACTCAGTCGCACCAGGAATTACAGTTATAGCACGAATAGATTGCTCAAGATCACCAACAGATCGACATAATTCAACTGAAATATTAGGAATACGATTGCCAAATTGCTCAAGTGGCAAACGCTCAAAAACTATATAACAAATATTGCGATAGGCTGGAGTTTTATTCGCCCCTTGCTTGGCAGTAATTAAACTATCAGGTAATTGAGAATCTGTGCCCCTATAAAAACGAATATTAAGGCCATTTGTATCAAGCAATTCACCATCAGCCCAAATATTTCCAAGATAAGATACTTCGCCTTCACAAAAGGCAACCGCAAAATTTGCAACAATTAACTCTCCTTCATTTGAAGTACTAGCACTCTTTGCACCCGATGATTGCGTGACAATTCTTTCAAGTTCTGTTGCCCAAATAATATTACCGCTAACTCTATTCCAGCCATAGATTTTAGCAATCGGCGCACCCTCAGAAGAATTTTGCAAGCGAATATCTGGGCCAATTTTTTGCTCAGAAGTTTCGCCAAATAAAGCATTATCAACCGCAGATCCAGCAATAGCGCCAAGCGCCCTACCAATGGTTGCGCCAATAGGCCCGCCAATTGCCCCACCGACAAATTGACCTGCTAATGAAAATGCTAATGTTGCCATTATATATTGCTCCATGAAGAAACGCCTCAATATGTTCGGCGCTTTTCTTCAATTAAAAAATTTCTATAGAAGGATAATTATTTAGCTATTTCTGGGAATTTATAAATTGCGAATATGTGTTTTTTCCAAGCATCACTAAGCGGTGCTTCTACTACACCAATTTGCTCTTGCGCATGGATAAAAACACTATTTGAAATCATTATGGCGCAATGTTTTGGCGGCAATGATCTTATCATCTTAAATAAAATAACATCACCAGCCTGTGGCTCAGTTTCACTTTTAATAAGATATTTATCAGCTGCCATTTGCAGCGCACCAGAGTTTTTCTTATCGCGCCAATCGGCTCTATAGGGCGGCATTTTCATTGGCTCTTTGCCAAATATTTCTCGCCATACACCACGCAATAATCCAAGACAATCGCACCCAGCACCAATCGTGCTTGCTTGGTGGCGATAGGGCGTACCAATCCATTTAATTGTCGCCTCAACGATATTTTTTTGCTGAATAATCATGTGAATAATGGCTGGCCATTTAATGAATTGCCAGCTTTTGGATAACGCAAAATAAAGTCCGTACCGGGAATATGCGGGAAGCCTTGAAAATTGATCACATTAGAGAACTTATCTTGGCAAGTTGAAAAATGACGATCGCAACCAGCATAAAGATTAAGATTATCACCCACATTAACCCAATCAATAATTGGCTCGCTAAAACTAATCACGCTTTTTGCGCTTTCATTTTTATGTAAAGTAATAATATCGCTCTTGCCCTCTCGCTTACCGCTAAGCCAAGCAGCTTTGCCAAAGCTAAACCAATTATTGGCAAAGCCAGAAATAAGAGAGGTCGTAATAGTAAAACTATTATCTAATGTAAGAACTGTTACGCTGGTTTTATAGTTTGGATTTTCTATATCTATGCCACAAGCATTTTCGCCTAATCGTGCATTGCAAAATGATTGATAGACCTTGCCCTTAGCAATATTCATATCAACTTGAGCGGAGCGCAATTCAGCCTTAAAAATACCATCAATACGAGTAATTTCACCAATATAATCGGTGCGTAAATGATGGCGCTCGCTTACGTCTTTCCAGTTAACTAAAAAGCTCTCAACCTTTGCCCCGTCATAGCGCCCAAGCAATATATCATCTTCATTAATTGCAGCAGAATTAACAATGCCAACTATTTCAGCGCTATCGGTTTGCGCCCCAAGTTTTGAAGCAACCTCGCCACTATCAGCACCATAGGTAGGCGTAAAAACGCTGCCATCAAATTCTAATGTTTCATCGTGATCGCTAAAGCCAAGCTCAATTCCATCTAGCCTTTTTATGCGCCAACATTTTGCAAGATTAGTTGCGCCAGATGAAATATGGCTTGATAATTCATTGCTTAATTGTCTCATATTTTTACCTCCACAAGAGGAATATTAGAAATATTAGCAGCATCAAAACTTGATAGTTCAACATCAAGATGATCAATCTCAAAACGCACAGGAACATCAAATTCAAAACCTGCTTTAATGATTTCACCATTAGCTGGAGCAACATTTAGCGTCACCATTCCAGTTGTTTCCTCAACAAAAAATTCATTATTTGCAAGCTGATTAGCACCAGCTTTAATAAGCACAGAACTAGCAACAGGCTTGGTGATTTTGCGCTCAAACGGATCAAAGTTAGCACCATAGGTCTTAGTTAATTGAAATAGCGTTTTCACTCCATCACCAATGCCAATTTGCTGATCATCAGCGTTAATGTTCGTAGAACCAGAGGAAGTATAATCAAGCGCATCACGCCATAAAAAACCATGAAAACGCCCTCGCCTTTCTTCAAAAAACTCAAGCACTTCTGCCATGTTTGAGCGAGATTTAATGCCATAGGCAACATTATAGGTACGAAGTGAATTTGCCCAACGCTGGTTGCGTTCCTCAGCTCCTGATGCCAGAGTTACAATATCAGTTTTTCGTTTTGGCCCACCACGTGCGCCAAGTGAAATATCAAGCGGAAATCTTATATGATGAAATGCCATTAGCTAGCCCTCGTTCCACGCTTAACTGCCCGTAGTAACATAGCGCTTATTTCTGCTTCTGCCCCAACAAAACTTTGCACATTTTGCGCTTGAATATTCATAGAAATAGAAATGGGCGCACCGCCAGAACTTGCAACCCCCAACCGCCCATCAGAGCCACGAGCAAGCGGCAAAATAGCCTCAGGCCCTGCTTCCCCCGCAACACCAAAACCTGCGCCAAGCGGAAAATATGTCGGAGAAGCAACAACACCGCCTTTTGCAAATGGTGTAATTGCAGAATTGCCCATATTAAATAATTGCTCAACTAAACCCGAAGCTAAATTACCAATAGGTTTAAGCGCCGCCTTAAGTGCAATATTGGTAAATGATTTTGCAATATCTCCTAAAAGCGAGCGCAAAGATTTCCCGTCAAGAATTGCACCCTTAAAGGCTTTAGTTAGAGAATTTCCAACTCCATCAGCAAGGTCTTTTACGCGCTTTAATTCACCTTCAAGCGAACTTATTTCACCGCTAAAGCTTTCACTAAATAAATTATCATCGCTACTCATTATTCTCTCCTAATCAGGGAAATTTTGCATTAAATCATCTAATTTTGCTCGACTAATAGGCACTGCTTTATTGGGCTGAAAAGCTAAATAAGCTGCAAATATTTCTCTTGGGGTCATGAGCCAAAAATCTTTTGAGGAAAGTCGCAATATTCCGAATCCAAATTGCATGGTTTCATTCCATGGAAAAGGTGTCATTGCTCATTCTCGCCAAAGGTTACAACCAGCAATTCCATAACAATTTTAGCCGCTCCCTTGAGCCCACCCTCAATAGACATACGAGCCAAATCATCATCGCTTATTGCATTGCCACCACCACGCAACCCAGCCCCCAAAACAGCAACTAGATCACGAGCGCTTAGCCGCCCATTTTCAAATCTTTCACTAAGACCAATTAAATCATCAGCTTTTAAGCGTGCCTCAAGCTCGGCTAGTGCGCCAAGCGTTAAACAAAGCGTGCGCTTTTCCCTGCCAATAACAGCTTCAATTTCACCACGTTGAATATTTACCATTATATCACCGTAAAGCTAAGCTCGCCAGCGCTCTCAAGCGCAATATCAAAGGTAACTTCGCTAGCATGATCTGCTGAAAACTCAAGCGCAACAATTTGAAACGCCCCCTCAATCGTGCCAAAATCGGGCAATATAAGTTGCCAACTTCTAATAGTGCCAGCAAAGAATAATTCACGGATTTTAGCATCAGAACTTTCGTCCTTAAAAATTCCAGCACCACTAAGCGAAGCACTTTTAATGCCACCACCTGCTAGTAGTTCTCGCCACCGACCAGCAGATTCAGCATCGGTTATATCGATGGAAGCTGCGTTAAATGATAGTGATTTAGTGCGAAGCCCAGCCACAGTTAAAAAACTACCTGCTCCAGTTTCATCAAGACGTAACAGCATATCTTTGCCACTTTGAGCACTCATATTATTTCTCCAAATTTATAAATAAGTTAAATAGGTTCGCTCAATATTCTAAGGCTAATAGTTGCCAAAGCAGTTGAGCTTTTATTATCAATCATAGTTTCAGTTTTGATATGATTTACGTAGGTTACATGCAAATTAGCGCTAGATATATCTTGATTTAGAGCCACATCTAAAACCCTATCAACAATCTCTAAAACACTTTTTCGAGAAACGTGATTATGACGAGCATGAAGCAAAATTCGATGCTCGTTAGTAGGCGTTTCATCGCCATCTTTTGAAATTATATCATGGCGAATTATCGCCACAAAGGGAGCTTGTTTTCGCTCCGGTGGCGCATCAAAAATCGCATCTGATCCCAAATGAGAAACTAATTGCGCATCGTTTTTAAGCGCCAAAATCAGTTTTGTCTGTAATTCAATTATTGCATGTGCCATTAGCCAACCACCACAATTTCAGAGCACAGGCATTTTAGATATGCTTTATGCCCATTAAAATCATTTACTGAAAGAACTTCTAAAATTCGAGAACGATAAATAAGACGATCGCCAACAGATAAATCATTGCGAAATCTAAGCAAAACAATATGAGAAGTTGCAATATTATTAGCATCGGCCTCACGCACTTCACGCCCATTGCTTGGGCTAACATTTGCCCAAACAGTTGCGATTAAAGCATAGCTCACAACATGCCCACCTGCCCCATCATCAGCCATGTTTTTTGCCTCAAGTTGCACCTTATCTCTTAAAGTGCCAATAGCAGGGATTTTTTTAGCACTCATAATTTCACACTTTTATAAGGTGAGATAAGCGCATCAAAACCAGCTGGCACTATTGCGCCAGAGCCAGCAATTATTACCGCATCACGATGCTCAAACCAATAAGCAATAAGAGTAAATATCGCTTGCTTAAGAGTGTTTGGAACATCGTTAGGGCTTGCTCCAAAACCTGCAACATAATCAATTTCTATTGCCGCTCTTTCACGCATAATTACCTGCCCAGAAATGCTTTTGGGCAAAAATATCCTTGCTGGCGTTATGTTAGTTTCGGGTAAAAATTGCGCTAAAGGCAAGGTACTCGCATTGCCATCGTCATCATAAGTAGTAATTGCGCTTAGTGAAATAAGAGGGGCAATAGGAAGATGTATAGTTCTATCACTTGGCCAACAATCACGCACCACTCGCCAGCTTTGCGAAATTAGTGCACGAGCCGTAATGCTCTCAACATGAATTCTTGCCGCAACAATTAGTGAATTTATAAAACCATCTTCATTATTATCATCAACACGTAAAAATTCCTTCGTTTGAGCAAGCGTAACTGGCTCAAGTGCTGGCGCACTAAGCAAATATGATGTCATATTGTTCTCACTTATTTTTAGTAGATAAAATTAGGGGCGAGATATTCCCGCCCCTTTTTAATGATTAGCTAGCTGCAAATTTAAGCAACTTAATCGCATCAAAATCAGAAACTCCGCCACCAACTCTTTTAGTAGTATAAAATAAAACATAGGGTTTTGATGAATAAGGATCACGCAAAACATTCACGCCACGACGATCTACAATCAAATATCCACGTCTAAAATCACCAAAGGCAATGGAAGTTGAATCATTTGCAATATCAGGCATATCTTCTGCCTCAACCAACTCAAAACCAAGCAAAGAAGCACGACCATTTGGAGTTAATGAAGGTTGCCAAATATAATTACCATCAGCGTCTTTTAACTTACGAATAGCGGCTTGTGTTGAGCGATTCATCACCCAAGAAGCATTTTGACGATAGCCAGATTTAAGAGCATAAACCAAATCAATCAACACATCACTCTCGTCGGTAAGCGGGAAAGACCCTGCCTCACCAGTTGGCATATAACCAAGATTACCCCAAGTCCAAGCACTTTCAGCAACCTGAGTTTCAGACAAAAAGCCAGTTGGTTTATTA
>JAKISM010000097.1 GCA_021648585.1 Devosiaceae bacterium
CCAATGGAGCGTAACGCTAGTGCGAAATCATCAACCGACTGGTTTTTTGGTACATAACCAATATCAATATGCATTTGCGCAATTCTATGATAATCTCTAGTGATAAAGCCATAAATAATATTTGCTAGAAATTTGCGCTCTTGTTTGGCAATTCGTCCCATTATGCCAAAATCAACCGCGATAATTCCGTGCGTGTTAGCGTCAGCAAAAAGATTTCCGGGGTGCATATCAGCATGGAAAAATCCATCACGTATGGCATGGCGCAAAAAACTTTGCATCAAGTGAGTGCCTAGTTTTTTACGGTCAATTCCTGCTTCATCAATCGCCTTACTATCTCTAATTGGAATTGCATCAATAAACGAAGTCACTAGCACATCTTGCGCAATATAATCCCACTTAACTTTTGGTAACGTAAATCCCTCATCATCTTTTATATTTTCTTCAAATTCAGAAATGCTAGCCGCTTCAAAGCGCAAATCAAGCTCTAAAGTTGCCGAATGATCAAGAATTTCAATAACTTTAACAGGGCTAAGCCGCTTCATAATAGGCACAATTTTTTCAAGTAATCTTGCACCAGCATAATAGCTTTTAATATCTTTTTTGAATTGCTCCCGAATATTTGGGCGCAAGATTTTAACGGCAATTATTTCTTCATTACCGTTTTTATCTATTAATTTTGCCTTATGCACTTGCGCAATGGAGGCGGCGGCAATGGCGGGGGAGAGATCAATTATCTGTTTTTCTTTGCCCTCAAGTTCTCTAGCTAAAATTTTTGGAACTAGCTTTTCATCAAACGGGTCCATTCTATCTTGCAAGAGGGAAAGATCTTTAGCTATTTCAATGCCAACAATATCTGGTCTGGTTGCTAATATTTGCCCGAATTTAACATAAGTTGGCCCTAATTTATTTAGCGCTTTTGTTAGACGCTCAACCCGTCCTGTTTTTTTAACTGAACGCCTTTCAACCAAGCGCAAAGTGGAAATTGCAAATTTTGCACCTGCTGGTAGGCCTTGTGTTGGAATAAGCGAAAACGCACCCTCTCGAGATAGAGTAAAGCCAGCACGCAAAAGTCGCATATAAGAGATAATTGCCATTGTTAAATCTTCCAAGCACTATGAAGGGCGGCAATATTGCCGCTAAAGGCGCTATGAGTTACTTTTGAAAAACCAGCTTGTTCAATCATATTTGAAAATTTTTCAGGTGCTGGGAATTGCTCAATGCTTTCAACTAAATATTTATAAGAGCTAGCATCGCCCGTAACCATGCCACCTAAGGGAGGAATAATTTTGTTAGAAAATAGCTCATATATTTTATCAAGCCCTGCAACATCAACACTTGAAAATTCTAACACTAAAAGCCTGCCGCCACGCTTTAATACTCGATATGCTTCGCTTAGTGCTTTATCAATGCGGGGCACGTTACGAATGCCAAATGAAATCGTATAGGCATCAAAATAGTTGTCTTCAAAATCTAATTTTTCAGCATTTGCCTCAACAAAACTTACTTGATCTGGATAGCGCCATTTTTTTGCATTTATTTTGCCTTTCTCCAACATTTCTTTATTTATATCGGCAACTATTACATTGGCATAACCATAAGAGGCATTGATAATGCGCTTAGCAATATCACCCGTGCCGCCAGCCATATCTAAAACCCTATAGGGGCGAGAGCCGTTTTTTGGTGGTGCAAGACGAGCAATCATTGCATCTTTCCATAGGCGATGTACGCCAAAGCTCATTAAATCATTCATTAGATCATAGCGTGATGCGACATTATCAAATACTTTATTGACCATACCTTGCTTATCACTAAGCGGCACTTTTTTATGTCCAAAATTACTCAACTCACTGTTACTGCCGCTATTATTATTCATTTGTCTGCTTTTTTTGAATTTATTTCTTATATGTTAGACTAGAGTGATAATAATATCCAATGCAAATATTAAAAGTGAAGAGATAATGCCTGAATTACCAGAAGTTGAAACCGTACTTAGAGGGCTTGAGCCCTATCTAAAAGATGCAACAATAAAAAAGGTCACGCTCAATCGTAAAAATTTGCGCTTTGATTTTCCAAAGGGTTTTATTTCGCAACTTGAGGGGCAGCAAATTATTGCCCTTAACAGGCGTGCAAAATATCTGATTTTTAACCTTAGTAATGGCGCAAATTTGCTTAGCCATCTTGGCATGAGCGGTAATTTTACTATTTTAGATCCTAAGGCTGATAAGAGTGATATAAAACACTTGCATGTTGAATTTAGTATTTTGGCTAAAAATGGCGAATTTCATACATTAATATATACCGATCCACGTCGTTTTGGCTTTATGGATATTTTTGAAAGCGAAGAGAATTGCAAGTTTCTTCGTGATTTAGGACCAGAGCCATTGGGTAATGGTTTTAACGCTATTGCTTTGGTAAAAATATTTGCAAAAAAACGCACTCCGATTAAATCAGCACTTCTTGATCAAAAAAATGTAGCAGGGCTTGGCAATATATATGTGTGTGAGGCGCTTTGGCGTGCTAAAATTCACCCAACTACTCCCATTAATAAGCTGATTGATGAAAATAATGCTCCTGATGAACGGCTTGAGAAATTAGTGCAAGCGGTGCGCAATATTTTACAAAAGGCAATAAAGGCTGGTGGTTCAACGTTAAATGATTTTCATGGAGCGACAGGGGAGCAGGGATATTTTCAACATTCATTTGATGTTTATGGCAAACAGGGCGAGCCTTGTAATGCACAAAATTGTAACGCAATAATAGAGCGAATTACTCAGGCAGGGCGCTCAAGTTTTTTCTGTCCAAAATGTCAAAAAGTCTCTTGAAAAGCCTAATGAAAGCCTTTTGGAAAGATTTGTAAAATTGATGTTTGAAAAACTATTGACTAGTTAGTATTAGGCGATTATAAACCAGCCAGATTTGCGTTCATTGGGGCGCTTTAACTGTTTTTAGATTTTGTAAACAAACAAAATCTTTAATTTAATATCCTAAAGGGAATTTCATGGCTAACACCTCTTCAGCAAAAAAAGCTGTTCGCAAAATCGTTGCTCGTACAGCAGTAAATAAAGCACGTCGCACTCGTATGCGCACATATCTTCGTAAAGTTGAAGAAGCGATTGCTAGTGGTAATAAAAGTGAAGCACAAATTGCTCTTAAAGAAGCACAGCCAATTATTCAAAGTGCAGCAACTCATAATCTAGTGCATCGTAACCTTGCATCACGCAAAGTTTCTCGTCTTGCTAAACGAGTTAATGCACTAGCTTCATAAGCCAACATATTATGGAATTAGATTTGATTTAGTCCGCTTTTTGCTAGTGGGGTGATTTCTATTGGCTTTTTGTTAAGCGCGTCCTCAACTTTTTCTAATAATGATGCAAGGTTAAATGGCTTGGCTATTACATCATAAATTAAACTATCAAGACCGCTAGCTCTTTCACGTTGATCTGCAAAACCGGTCATTAGCAAAATTGTGATATTTGGAAATTGTGCGCCAGCAAATAACGATAGGCCTATTCCGTCCATGACAGGCATTTTTATGTCTGAAAGCAATAAGTCAAATTGACCGTTTTGTTGATTTAGAACTTCTTGAGCCAGGCCACCATCTTCAGCTTCTAAAACCTCATGCCCCTTCATTTCTAACGCTCGAACCACGAATGAGCGAACATTATCGTCATCTTCTGCTACTAATATGCGTGCCATATAAATTCCCTATTATTAGTTTCTTGCAAAGCTAAATTTTACTGTTTGAGTACCAAATGGTACATCTTCGAGGTGAGTTTCAAAATCTAATATTTCTCTTGTTCTAAGGCTCTTTACTCTTGGGGCAACGCTCCATTGCATTAGAACCTCTTCGTTTTCATCAAATAGGCTAATAATGATGTCTGGAACTGCTATCTCATTATTTGTAACATTATGAATATTTGCGCTGATGGATAATTTATCACGGCTGTTATCTTTGGTAATTAGTGTTTTAACATTGATAAATTCAAGGCCAACCAAATTTACTTTAAGCCCTGCGGCTTCATAAAATTTGGCAAATTGTGGGAAAACATCAACTATATTATTGCGAAAAGATAAACTGCCAACACTAATTAGAAGCAATAATATTAGCACCCAAATTCTAGCACCTTGCTTCATGCGCCTAAGTGGCATATTTTGCATCATATTATCTTTGCGCTCAAGCAAAGCTTTTTTTTGTTGTTTTTTGAGAGATTTATCAAACTTATTATTGCCTATTTCATTATTTGCTGGTTTTTTTTCGGGTTTTTCTTTTTGTATTGTTATTTGTTTTTCTATTTGCTCTTGTTTGGAAAACTCGTCATCAAGATTTTTTTCGTCAACAGATGAGAATATTTCATCGCTATTTTGTTGTTTATTCGAAGGTGAGACATCATTATTAGCAACTATTTTGGGTTTGCTAATAGGTTCTTTAGCTAGCTCTAATTTTGCTTGCCATGGTTGTTGGCAATTAGCGCAAACAACTTTTCGCCCCAAAGCACCAATAGCTTTTTGCGCTACTTGGTAATTTGTTTGGCAATTTGGGCATATAATAAGCATGTTTAGCCATAAATAATCATCGGGTTTTGGCTATATTAATGAAAGGTAGTTAAAACTCTTCAAACATTACTAGTTATTTTGTCATAATTGTTAGTTGTGTGAGTTTGTTTTAAGGTAACTCCCATTTTTATACTATCGCTGATAAGGTGATTTAAGTGACTGATTCGAAAGGACATGAAGTGATTGAATTTGAAAATGTTGGCCTTAGATATGGCGATGGCCCTGAAATATTGAAAGATGTTAGTTTTTCAATAGAGCCGGGCTCGTTTCATTTTCTAACAGGGCCTTCAGGATCTGGCAAAACTTCATTATTAAGACTATTATTATTATCACTAAAACCCAGCAGCGGCACTATGTCGATGTT
Organism: Devosiaceae bacterium; assembly: GCA_021648585.1. Lineage (GTDB taxonomy): Bacteria > Pseudomonadota > Alphaproteobacteria > Rhizobiales > Devosiaceae > S141-66. The sequence continues at coordinate 4,919 of JAKISM010000097.1, forward strand.
TGGGGAGGATATTACAAATCTAAAAAGAGAGCGCTTGCTTGAATTGCGCCGTCATATTGGAATTGTGTTTCAAGAATTTCGATTGTTAGAGCATTTAAGCACATTTGAAAATGTTGCCTTGCCGTTACGTGTGCTTGGTCAAAGTGAAGAAAATTACAAAGATAATGTTACAGAATTACTAGATTGGGTGGGGCTTGGCGATAGAATGCACGCAAAACCTGCTCTTTTGTCTGGCGGTGAAAAACAACGTGCAGCTATTGCTAGAGCGGTTATTGCTCGCCCTGAAATTTTACTTGCTGATGAGCCAACGGGAAATGTTGATCCTGCTTTATCCGAGAGGCTTTTACATTTATTTGCTGAGTTAAACCGTATGGGCACAACAATTATTGTTGCAACTCATGAATTAAACATGCTCAAAAAGTTTGATTATCCATGCTTGCAATTAACTGAAAATGGGGAATTAAATTATGGTTGAGATGAAACAACAATATAGCAAACCTACCCCCATTGTTCCTGCAAAATCTGTGTCGGGTCGCACTCTTATGTTATTAATTGCTATTATGACTTTTCTTTGTGCTGTTACGCTTGGCGGTGTTATTTTAATTCAAAAATCAGCCCTTGCTTGGTCACAAGATGTGGGGCGTGAAGTAACTATCCAAATTAGCCCTGTTGAGGGAGAGTTGATGGACGCTAATTTGCGCCTAGCTGAAACTATTGCTGAGGCAACAAAGGGCGTTGCTAATGCTCGTGCGCTTAGCATTGAAGAAAGCGAAGATTTGCTTAAGCCTTGGCTTGGTGAGGGGCTTGATTTAACCGAATTAAACATTCCTCGTTTAATAATTGTTCGTCTATCTGATCCAGTTAATGCTGATCTTGAAACTTTAGAAAATGAGTTGAAAATTATAAAAGGGGCTTCACTTGATAGGCATGATGTGTGGCGCACTCAACTTAATTCTATGGCTGGGACTATAGTTTTTTCAGGGGTTTTGGGCTTGGTTTTAATAATTTTAGCTACATTATTAGCAACGGTTTTTGCAACTCGGGGGGCTATGGCTACAAATCGTGAAATTGTTGATGTATTACATTTTATTGGCGCATCAAATAAGTTTGTGGCTAAAGAGTTTCAGGGGAGGTTTCTTAAAATTGGCTTTCGTGGTGCTTTAATTGGCGCAATATTTGCTCTTATATTCTTTGTTTTAATGGGGGCGCTTAGCTCAAACATTTTGCCAAATTCTTCTTCTGAGCAAATATCTATATTATTTGGCACTTTTTCACTTGGGATTATTGGTATTTTTTGGATATTAATGCTTGTGCCGATAATTGCTGGACTTACGGCTTTTACTTCTCGTATGACTGTTAAAAGGTTTTTATCGCAAATTACTTGGTAACAATTATTTGGTAGTTGAACAAGTTTGGTAGTTGGACAATTTATGATAATTCAGGCAATTCGCTCAATAATATTTTATATTTTCTTTATCCTAAATACAGCTATTGTGGCTATTATATTAGGAACATTGTCGCTGTTCAAAAAACGAGGCTGGTATAGGTTCGGCTGGGTAATTGCGCAATATTGGGGTTATTCGACGCTATTTTTCTTGCGCTTTATTGTTGGGATTAAAACAATTATTTTGGGAGAAGAAAATATTCCTAAGGGCGGGTGCATTATTGGTTCTAAACATCAGTCAGATTGGGATATTTTTGCTATATTTCCAAAAGTTGGCAGGCCTTCATTTATTGCAAAAAAGATATTATTAGATATTCCGTTTTTTGGTTGGGCTGCGAGAGATTTTGATACAATTTCTGTTAATAGAAAAATGAAATCAAAGGCTATTCCTGAAATGAATAGACAGGCAAAAGAAGCAATAAAAAATGGCTGTAAAATTATTATTTTTCCTGAAGGGACAAGGAAAGCACCATTAGCAGAGAATGATTATCGTTATGGAATTGCAAAAATGTATCAAGAGCTTGATGTGCCTGTTGTTCCTGTGGCGCTTAATTCTGGTCTGTTTTGGGCACGCAATGCGCTTGTTCTTTGGCCCGGCACTGCAACGGCAAGGTTTTTACCTCCTATCCCCAAAGGCCTTGAGCCAGATGAAATGCACGCAATGTTAAAAGAAACCATTGAAAAACATACAAATGAATTGATTTTAGAAGCTGAGAAACAGGGTCTTAGCGCTCCAATTTCAAAAGAATTTAGAGAGAAGCTTGATTTATTAAAACAAGATTTAAGTAGTTAATATTCGCCAATAGCGAATGATGAATAATGCAAATGCTACAATCCAAAGGCTTGCGCTTATGTGAATAATAAAGCTGATTGAGGGGAAGAAATCAGCGGCAAACCGTAAAATCACACTGGTAATTATTGCTATAAAAATTAACGATATTATCTTATCGGCTTCTGGTTTTTGCCCGCCATGCGCTAGGCTAACTCTGCACATCATTGCAATAGTCATTATGCCGATTGCCCCTGCACTAAATAGGTGCAACGCTCCTGCTTCATTTATTAAACTTGGTGCAATTTTAGAAATAGCTAAAGCAAAAAATCCTAATGGTATGAATAAATATGCAATATGTAATATGAATATCATCGGCTGTTTTATGCAATAAATACCTGACCAGCGAGAAAGTCTAATGAGATTAAGTAAGCCTGCAAATAGCATAAAAACAGCTACCAGCATTTGATTAGAAAGAAACATAAATGCTAATAGTGCAATTATTGAAACTATCATTGTGATAATATCAAATTGATTAAATGGAGTAGGTAAATTTGTTTGTTTTGATTTAACAAGCCAATTTCGGGTGAAACTTGGAATGATGCGCCCGCCAATAAGCATTATTAATATGATAATTATTGCAAGAGCTAAATTGGCTGAATATTGTGAATATCCTTTATCTATAATTTCAATATGAAAATAAAAATTGGCTAACATAAAGGCAAATAAGACTATTAACACACGTAAATTGCGCCAGTTTTTGCCAGCAATAATTTCAATAGAAATGCTTAAGCTAAGTAAAAAGGGAAATGCAAGATCAATGAGCATTACTAGAATTGGGTTAATATTGGCAGAGAACAATATTATTATTCTGGCTAATAGCCAAACACTTACTAATATGAATAGCTTTAGGCCAGAAATTGGCAAGCGCCCAGTCCAATTTGGTATAGCGGTTAATAAAAAACCTGCGATTACTGCGCCAGTATAGCCAAATAATAATTCATGTTTGTGCCATTCATTTGCTGAAAAAGCACTTGGCAAACTAACTGTTCCGCTAAGCATTAATATCCATAATATTAGAGAAATGATAGCCCATAAAGTCGCCCCTAGAAAAAACGGGCGATAGGCTTTGCTAAATATTGCAGGCCCTTGATATTTACGTCTTTTGCTTGCAGTTGTCATTTTTATTTTGCTTTATTTGGATTTTTGAAGACCTTTATTTGCCTGCTAAATCATCAATAATTGGGCAATCTGGTTTGTCATCTCCATGACAATTTTCAGCTAAAGCTGTTAAAGTGGTTTTTAGTGATTTTAATTCTTTTATTTTGTGATTAATTTCAGTGATTTTTTTTGAAGCTAATGATTTTACATCAGCGCTGGCTCTATGTTCGTCTTCATAAAGAGAGAGCAAAAGTCGGCATTCATCAATAGAAAAACCAAGCGAGCGAGCGCGCTGTAAAAATTTTAATCGGTGTAAATCTTTTTCAGAATAATTGCGGTAATTATTATTTTCTCTAGCAGGTTTTATCAGATTAATTTCTTCATAATAGCGGATAGTTTTTGAAGGTAATTTAGATTTTTCTGATACTTGTCCGATGTTCATTTTTTCTCTTCTTTTAGAATTTAATTTATTCAACTCTTACAATTTTATATTGTTGCCCAATAACTAGTGGGTCATCTTGATATAGGTCATTAAGCACCAAAAAAACAGAATTGGCATTATTGATATTTGCCATTTTATTTACCAAGTTAGAAATTCTATCTCCTGATTTTGCAGTTACAAGAGCAATAGAAGAATTTTTAATTTGCGCAATATCTTTATTTCCTGCTCGTCTAAAACTTTGCAATGTGGTTTTTGCTCCATTTTCAAATTTAGCATTATCATTTTTTGTAGCAAAGATAAATCTATAGACTTCACCCTCAAAACGAACTACTGAAACCCTAAATACCCATTGGCTAGTTTGCGCTTCCCCATATGCTATCTCAATATTACCTTGTTTGTCTTTTTGTATTGTTTCAGGCTTTAGTCCAGCAATCCAGCCTGAGCGCAAATAATTTACAAGTGACATAGTTTTTGGAACTTTAGCACTGTCAAAGCGCAGTGCTGCGCCATTATTTGCAACTGCAACAATGGCTGCTTGAGAATATTGTAATTTATATTCTTTTGGTACGCTAAAAGTAAATCCTAAGG
>JAKISM010000098.1 GCA_021648585.1 Devosiaceae bacterium
GTACTACGGCAGGCAGATCAATCGTTCGAGAATGAGCCATTGTTACTGTGCAATTCTCACGTAATAATAATTGCGCCATTGGCTTGCCTACAAGGTTTGAACGACCAATCACCACTGCTTCCTTACCCTCTAGCGAGCCATGCACATCTCGCAACATCATGAGGCAACCAAGCGGTGTGCAAGAAACAGGGCCAACCTGCCCCACCATAAGTTTGCCTGCATTGATTGGGTGAAACATATCAACGTCTTTATCAGGGTTAAGCGCATTGATAATATTGGTTGCATTAATATGTTTTGGCACTGGCATTTGCACCAATATTCCATGAACATCTTGGCGGATATTTAGCTCATTTATCAGAGTAAGCAATTCTGTTTCGCTTACATTTTCAGGCAAATCATATTTGAATGAGTTCATACCAACTTCAAGCGTTTGCTTGGCTTTATTACGCACATAGACTTGTGATGCAGGATCATGCCCAACAATAATTACCGCTAATCCCGGTGTGATATTGTGCTCATTTTTTAGGTTTTTTACATGCTCGCTAATGCGCTCACGTAAATTTGCAGCATATGCCTTGCCATCAATAATATTTGCGCTCATATTTTGCTCCTAGCTAGCCCTCTCATAAACAAGAGTGAATTCTAATTCCAGCTTTTTCTAGTGATTTTTTGATATTTATTGCTAAATCAAGAGCATTTTCATTATCTCCATGTAGGCAAATAGAGCTGGCTGTTGATTTTATAATAGTGCCCTCAACAGTTTTGATTTCCCCTCTTTCAGCCAAGAGTAAACATTGCGCTACCACTTTATCCTTATCGTGCAAAACTGCACCCTGTTTTGCACGAGAAAGCAATAGTCCATCATTAGTATAGGCTCTATCAGCATAGGCTTCACGAATTATCCTTTGCCCTAGTTGTTTGGCAGCTTTTAGTTGCGCACTATTATCTAGCGCTAAAATCGCAAGTCTTGGATTATGATTTTTGACAATTTGGAACAGCGCCAAAGCCAAAGCATAATCTCTGGCTGCCATATTTGCTAATGCGCCATGTAGTTTGACATATTTTAGCTTAACATTTTCTTCATCAGCGATTTTTTGAATTGCGTTGAGTTGCTCCCTAACTTGCTGTTGAATTTGCTCAACTGGCAAATCAAGTTCTTTACGTCCAAAATTTTCCTTATCAGCAAATCCGGGATGCGCTCCGCAAGTTACGCCCTTAGCTTTGGCCATTTTTAGAGTAGCCCGCATTATGCTCATCACCAGCATGAGCACCGCAAGCAATGTTTGCGCTAGAAATAATATCTAGTAGTTGCTCATCATTACCAGCCCCCTCACCTATATCTGCATTTAGATCTATTTGTTTCATTTATAAATTCCCTATGCTTATTGGCTTAAAATTGATTTCACTATTTGGGCGCAGTTGTGCAAAAGCGTCAATATCAGTGCTAATAATCGTGCCAATACGAGGATAACCGCCTATTGTTTGATGATCTCGCATTAAAACTATTGGCGTGCCATCGCCCAAAATTTGAATATCACCACAAATAAGAGGATCAGACACTAAGGAGAGAATATTCTCATTGGCAAAAATACTATTCTTATCAAGCAAACGCACCCCCATTCTATCAAGTTGGGAACTGATAAAAAATGGCTTTGAAATAAATTCATTGCGGACTTTTTGGTTAAATAAATCTGCATGAATTCCCCAGATGAAGTGAAAGCTCTTCTTTTCATAATTTAGGGTTGGTGGGTTAGGTGCTTCTATATCGGAAGAGGGCAAAATAGCAATATCATCGCCTGCCTTTAGCGCTCGTCCATCTAGCCCGCCCAAAGCTACTTTTATATTTGTTGCACGAGAGCCCAATATTTCCTTTACATCAAGATCGCCATTAAATCGAACATAACCATAATTTCCCCAAGCACCCGGTTTTATTTCTATTTTTGCACCCTGCTTTAGATTATAAGCCCTGTTCCATTTTTCTTGTCTAGAATTGATAAAAAGAGTGAAATTTCCACCAGTAAAGGCCGCCCTAATAACTTTCCCTTTAATGGTAAAATCTAAACCGGATTGAGTAAATTCAACACCAGAACTCGCTTTTGTGCCAAGCAAATATGCACCTCTATCAAAAGCATTTTTATCCATTGCACCTGACGCTGAAATACCATATTGCAAACAGTCAAAACGCCCCTTGTCTTGAATAGTAGTTAATGGTGAAACACGGGTAAGGAGAATTGAATATTTCATTTTTTAATACTCATAAATTCTATTTTATCACCTGCATTAATTAGAGTTGGTGGGTTTTTATTCAAATCAAAATTGCTAAAATCCGTATGACCAATAATATGCCAACCTGTAGGGATTGGGCTAGAGGTAATTGCCGTTTGCCCTGCGGCAAAAATCACTGTGCCTTTTGGCACTTGCTTATGCAATTTTTGGCGTCGATCAATGAAAAGCTGTTTTTTGTGCATTCCGCAATAGATAAAACCGGGAGCAAAGCCTGTTGCTAAAACTCTTAGTGGTTTTTCATTATGAGCAGAGATAAATTGCTCAATGTTAAGAGAAAGAGAATTCGCAACTTCAGTTAAATCTTTTCCATCAAAACTCATTTTTACCTTATGAGTTTTATATATATTATTTTCTTTTTCTTGCGGCTTGCAAAGTGCCAATCGTATCAACCCGCTTAGATTAAAAAAACTAATCCTTTGATTGTCATATTTTACCAAAACAGAAACCAGCGTAGCAGTGATTTCTTTTATTTCAGCATGGTTTTGCCGTTTTAGAATGGCAGCAAATTCTATCGCCTTTTTATTGGCTTGTTCATTAAGCTTTTTTGCAAAGCGAACTAAAATTGCACTTTCGCCTAGCGGAATTATTTGGGTTACATTGTTCATAGATAAATAATGACACAATCATAAAATAGCTCAAAGTAAAATATACTTTGATTTTTCAAAATTTTACTCTATGAGAGTATGTGCGTTACAAAAGTGACGCTAAATACGTTCTCAGGGCGGGGCGAAATTCCCCACCGGCGGTAAGAGAGTTTACTCTTGTAGCCCGCGAGCGCCAAGCATTTCGCTTGGGTCAGCAGATTTGGTGTAATTCCAAAGCCGACGGTCATAGTCCGGATGAGAGAGAGCGGAAGATAGTTATATTACACCCATAGGGCAAATGTCCTGTTGGTGTATGCGTATCTATATTCCTTTCACCCTGAGGCTTTTTTGGCTTATTAGAAAGGAATAAAAATGACCCAAATCGCCTCAAATATAAAATCAAAAACTAAACTCGTACCAATTTTAGGTGCGCTTTTTATGGTATTAGCGGCTCTTGCTTTTGCAGGGGTTAATGCCATGAATGATATCTCGCAACAAAAAAATGGCGTAACGCCTGAAGCTGTAGCGTTTTTCCAATATTCGTTTGCACTTATTTTTGCTCTACCTTGGATTTGGCGTGAGGGCAAAAAAGCACTTAAAACCAATAAATTAAAATGGCATATTTTACGTGTTGTGCTTTCAGCTATTGGTGTGCAGGCATTTGTATCGTCTTTTGCTATCATGCCATTCCCGCAAATTATTGCTTTGGTTATGGTGTCACCATTTTTTGTATTGTTTGGTGCTGCAATTTTCTTAAAAGAGCATGTTAGCTTAAATCGAATATTTGCGGCTATTGTTGCTTTTTTAGGTGCGATGATAATTCTTCAGCCATGGTCTGAAAGTTTTACCATTGCGGCATTTTTACCAATTTTGGCAGCAATAGTTTGGGCTGGTGCATCAATCATTACCAAATTTCTTACTATTGATGAGAAGCCAGCAACTATCACAATATATTTGCTCCTGCTTTTAACACCAATCAATTTAGCCTTTTATGTTGGATCAGGCTTTGCAATTCCTCAAGGCTCGGCATTTATGCTGTTAGTGGCACTAGGCGTGTTAACCGCTTTGGCGCAATATTTTATGACCAAAGCCTATTCGCTAGCTGATGCTACTTATTTACAACCATTTGATGACCTCAAATTACCAATAAATACATTATTATATTTGGTGGTGTTTGGTTTCGCACTTAGCTCTAGCTTTTGGCCTGGTGCGGCACTGATAATTGGCGCTTCTTTATATATTGCGCTAATTGAGAATAGGAAAAAGCAAAAATAATATATATTTTAGGGTGTCAAAACTTAAATTGACACCCTTTTTATTTTGGGCGTGGTGCTTCACGAGAGCGGAACTCGAACAAGGATCTAAACATACCGGGAGCTAAAATCGATGCGGGGTTGATAATAAAATTTGGGCTATCGAGTTTTCCTCGTACCGCAAAAGTTACACCAATTAATCCCTCACCTTCTCTGCCGCCAAGGATTACACCAAATAGAGGTAATTTTTGAAATATAGAATTTAACCCAAATAATGGAATATAAGTTCCATTTAGGTCATATCGATTGTCTTTAGTATAAATAAACCCACGCAATGTGCCCCCCACTGTACCACCATCTATCACGCCATTTGTGATTTCAATGCGATCGGAGCGTCTAATAAATTCTACTTTTCCGTAATTAAAGCTAATTGTGTTCGCTTGCGCATTTGCAGGGCGGCCTTCTCTATAGTTGCCAATTATTTGCTCAACTTTTGCCTCATCAACAAATGAAAAATCACTAAGAGCAATGAGACCAACATCTGTTTTGTTGCCTGGTTTTGTTCTTAATACTAAACTTCCCTTTCCTCCAACCATACGAGAATAAACATTTAGAAATCTTAGTAACGTACCTGCATCATTAAATGCTACGGACATTGTCCTCTCAGTATCCGACGAATTAGTGGATATGGAAACTGAATTATTTTGTGCAAATTGCGCTTGTAAAGAAACATTTTTTACTTCATCTTCTTGTAAATCTATTTTGAGGTTAAAATTGCTAGCAATAGTTTTGTAAAAACCAATAGCCTGATTTAGACTGATATTAATTAATAGACGTCGACTATATTGCGTTGATCTAATGCCGCCTGCCGAAGGCCTATCCAATGAAAAAGCTCTCTTTAATATAGGTTTTAGATCCATTCTTTTGCCATTAATAGCAAGTGAAAACCCATTTCTTACAGGTTTGATTGTAAGGCTTGCATCATCGTTGGAATTTAATCTGAAAGTTGGGAAATGAGCAGATTTAAGTCTACTATTCTCAATTAGCGCATTGCCTTTTATTAGCACATCAGCAAATTTAATTGAAGCATCAGATATAATAAATTGATTATTATCTTGGCGAATAATTGCTAATAATTGTCCACCGATATTTTTTGCTTTGCTAAGACCAATGTCTGCTACATTAATGCTTGCATTTTTAAGGTCAGCTGTGAGTTGTAAAGCTCCGCCCTCCAATATTTTAATGCCAAGCCTTATTTTACCATTCATAAAGTCTGATAGATCAAAGCCAAATTGCTTTAATTCACTTACGCTTAATTCATTTATTATTTGAATATCTGGAAATTCGCCTAAAACTCCATTTAATTTGAATTGAGAGGGAAAGCCAGCAACATTTACATCACCATTTAGAGCATAGCCATTTTGATTAGCTGAGAACTTAAAATTCCCCTCCTCAACATTATAACCAGCGATAGGCGTTTTAACTTTGAAATTAGTAACATTACCATTGCCAGCATAATCTACATTATCTATTTCATCTTTATCAAAGAGGACTGTTGCAACAATAGAGCTTTTTACATCGCCAACTAAATCATCAAGGTCTAGAGGAAGTTCTTCTTCATTTATTATGTTTGGTAAATGAATTCGTGAGAATTCTAATAGTGAGGGAATTTCTCCTTTCACATCACCAGATAGTTCATAGATTAGCGAATTTCTTGTGCCACTATCTAAAATAAATGAGCCATTTGAAATTTCAATTTGACCAGAATTAGTTTTAACCTCAGCATTTTTCATATTAAAGGTAACCATATTATCACGAACAGATAGATTAACTTCATCACGAAATTGAACTGTTGCCATATTTTCTAATGGAACTAAGGAAACATCTTTTGCTACCATATATATTAAAACAGAATTTTTTGGGAGAGATTGTTCTTCGCCTTCAAAAGATATTGAACCCGGTAGAAAATTAAATTTCATATTGGTGCTCTTTAGAGTCCCAGATTTAACATTTTTAACAAACCAATCACGAGCTTCTCCTGCAATAAAATATGGCCATAGTCTTTTTAAGTCATCAACTGAAGCCCCCTCGCCTCCGACTTCAAAATCTACTCCCAATCCTTCTTTGAGTATATCAATACGCCCTTTAGCTCGAAATTCCACACCAGGTTTGGTTAGTAATAAATAATCAATGCCCGTTGCTCCATAAAGAGGAGCCGACCAACCAATTAACGACATTTTATCAAATAGTGTTTGTGGGGCTAATAAATCATTTGGATATATAGATAGTCTTTGTGCCTCAACTGACATGCGCATCGTTGGGCCATATACTTCATCAAGCCCTAAGATAAAGTCGCCCTTAAAGCTTGCAGAATTATTGCCAACTCGAATATTTGTTTGTCTTATTGAATATTTGGCTGCACTCGGATCCCAATCAATAGTGATTTTTTCTGCCCTTAGAGGAAAGTAATCCTCATCAATACGTACATTTGCATCTATATTATCAACTTCAAATATTGAATTAATCACATTACCTGTTGTGCCATCAAAATTTACATCTAAACCTAAATTTCCAGCACCCTCAAGAGCAATAAAGCTTTCTGCATCGTCAAGAAAAGGTAATAGAGAGGCAAAGTCTATATTAGTTATTTTTGCAAGCAATTTTATTGCACCATTATCAAGTTGGCGCTTAAAAGTCCCAGTAGTTTCTCTGCCTGCTAGACTAATTGAAAACTCCCCCTCAACCTCACCTATTTCCTTTGCTCCAGAAATATCAATATTGATATTTGTATATTGGCGTAAAAGACCATATACCGAATCATGCATATCAAGGCTGGCATTAATAATTCGCAAGTTTGATATTTTGTTGGAGGCAACAAGTGAAGCAAAAGTACTTAAGCTTTGCTCAGCTGCTAGAAAATTATATATGGCAAGCTTGTTATCTGTTCGTAATTCCAACTGCTCGCCAGATATTTTTGAATTTTCTAGATCTAATCCTTGCAGGGTTATTTTTACGCTTGGGTAAGAATTTTCACCTTCTAAAATATAAATCGCAGCCTCATCTCCGCCTTCATCGATAATCTCAAACTCTGCTAGACGTGGCCCTAAAAGATCTTGGATTATCTTTAGATGCGGCTGAACAAGTGAAATATTTAAGCTGGGCTGACCAAATAATGATTTGATTGGAGAAAATCCAACATTAAGTGCTTTCAATTCAATTTTTGCGGCATTTTTTTTATCAATAATTATTGCAGGACTAAATTGCACAGATGGAAATATACCTCTCTCAAGAGCTAATGATATTTCACCCAATTCAACGCCGAAATCACTTGGAATTGCCTTAAGCGCTGCATTTTGAATGGGAGTACGAATGAATTGCAACGAAATAGGGGAGAATAATAAGAATATATAGATGGCTAAAATAACGCATGCTAAGAAACCAAATACCCATAAGAAAAAACGAAAAAAATACGAGCGTTTGCTTCTCTTAGAAGTAGTAGTTTTAGTCGTACTTGATATTTTATCTACTTCTGGTGCATTCACTTTGAAAAACCTAGCTGGTCGATATTTCCTAAAATAAGAATCAAATCATTTTACGACCAGATGCCTATCATTTTTTATAATACTTAATTTAAGAAACAAATCTTTTCAAATTCTTAGTTTATTAACCATAATATTTTATAAATAGCATAAGTAAATGCTTAGGAGTAAAATAGTTGCGAGTAGTTAAGCGTGAAGTTGCTTTTGGTTACAAAAGAACTTTTATACCATACGAAGAACATAATAAATCTAGCAATAAAATATTTTATATTGTGTTTGTCTTATTGGTTTTAACCAATATCCTTACAATAATTGCACTGTTTTTTAGCCCTGATATATCACGACTTATAAATTCGCAAAATTCAAAAATATTCACCGCCTATGAAAATAGGGTAGCGCAATTAAGAGTAGAGGTTGATAGGCTTTATTCACGACAATATGCGCAAAGTGGAAGTTTGAACCTACAACTAATTGAATTAAAGCAAAAACAATCAGAATTAGCTGAAATTCAACCCTATATTAAAGCATTAGCTCAAAGGGCTAGTATTTTAGGTGTAGTTGTAGGAAATACTGAAATCAATTCACCTGTAACAGAGTCAAACTCATTTCAAAACACGCCTATAGATAATATTGTTACTGGTTCAATTCATGTGGTAGAAAATAACAATAAAGCGCAAATTATAGCCTTAGAAGGCTCAATCTCGCAATTAGCTAGCGAAAGTCGTTTGGCTTTAAAGCGCTTAACTGAAGTAGCAAATCGATCCACGAATGAAATAGTTGCCGAATTAAAATCTATCGGATATGCGCCTGACTTATCATTCTTTGATAAGAATGCTGTTGGCGGACCATTTATACCAAGTAATGAACATGGAAAATCTTATAATTTACTTGATAGTGCGAATGATTTAGTTAACTCGTTAGATCGTTTGAAAATAGCAAAAAGAAATCTTCAAACATTGCCAATCTTAATGCCTTTAAGCGGGAAGTATAGGTTAAGCTCACCCTATGGAAATAGAACAGACCCATTTGGCAGGCAAAAAGCATTTCATTCTGGTATGGATTTTGCAGCTCCAAGAGGTAATATAGTTAGCAGTGCTGGTGCTGGTATTGTCATTCATTCTGGCCGCAAAGGTAATTATGGCATTGCAGTTGAAGTTAAACATGCAAATGGGCTTGTGACACGCTATGCTCATCTTTCGGCAACACTTGTTAAAGTTGGGCAATCGGTTGATTTAGGTGATCCTATTGCAAAAGTTGGATCGACTGGTCGTAGTACGGGGCCGCATTTGCACTTTGAAATAAGAAGGGCTGATAAAACCCTAAACCCTCAAAATTTTATAAATGTTGGTAAAAAGCTATCTAGCTATATCTAGCACTATTATCTGTTCTAATTCTCATGATTTGCGCCAACTCGTAATGCAAGCGCTCCTTGCATAAACCTATCCAAATCACCGTCTAACACATCTGATGGTGAGGTGCTTTCTACTGAAGTTCTCAAGTCTTTTACTAATTGATAGGGTTGAAGCACATAAGACCTTATTTGATGTCCCCAGCCAATTTCAGTTTTTGAACTTGCCTGCTCCATTGCTTCTTCTTCACGCTTTTGTAATTCTGCTTCAT
>JAKISM010000099.1 GCA_021648585.1 Devosiaceae bacterium
TTGATCCGCTAAAACTCAAAAAATTTGATGAAGCGCCAGAATTAGATCCAGCATCTTATGGTTTCACTGATGCTGACATGGGACGTAAGATTTTTATTGATGGATATTTAGGTCTAGAATTTGCCACTATTCCGCAAATGTTAACAATTTTACGCCGCACCTATTGCTCGACATTAGCTGTTGAATTTATGCACATGTCAGACCCCGAGGAAAAAGCATGGATACAGGAGCGAATTGAAGGGCCAGATAAAGAAATTCATTTCACTAAAATGGGCAAGAAAGCCATTCTCAATAAATTAATTGAGGCCGAAGGTTTTGAGAAATTTATTGACGTAAAATATACAGGAACAAAACGCTTTGGTCTTGATGGTGGTGAAAGTCTTATTCCAGCGCTTGAGCAAATAATAAAACGTGGTGGTGCGCTTGGCGTTAAAGATATAGTTTTAGGCATGGCGCATCGTGGTCGCCTCAATGTTCTAACGCAAGTTATGGGCAAACCGCATCGGGCATTGTTCCATGAATTTAAGGGTGGCGCTTTTTATTCAGACGATGTTGAGGGCTCAGGTGATGTAAAATATCATCTTGGGGCAAGTTCAGACAGAAAATTTGATGAAAATAATGTGCATCTATCATTAACCGCTAATCCATCACACCTTGAAATTGTTGACCCTGTAGTGCTTGGTAAATGCCGAGCCAAGCAAGATCAGCATAATGCGCAAAGCGGACATTTTATTGAACCAAAACAAAGCGAGCGCACTTCCGTTATACCACTACTATTACATGGTGATGCAGCTTTTGCTGGGCAGGGGGTTATTGCTGAATGTTTGGGTCTTTCAGGACTTAAAGGGCATAGAACTGGCGGCTCAATTCACTTTGTTATAAATAATCAAATTGGTTTTACCACCTCGCCAATTCATTCACGCTCTTCGCCTTATCCAACAGATGTTGCTAAAATGATTGAAGCGCCTGTTTTTCATGTAAATGGTGATGATCCTGAAGCGGTGGTTTATGCAGCCAAAATTGCTACTGAATATAGGCAAAAATTTCATAAGCCTGTAGTTATTGATATGATTTGCTATCGCCGTTTTGGGCATAATGAAGGCGATGAGCCAGCATTTACGCAACCATTAATGTATAAAGCAATTCGTGCGCATAAAACCACTTTAACTATTTATTCGCAAAAGCTAATTGATGAAGGTCTAATTAGTTTAGAAGAATTTGATAAGATGAAAGCCGACTGGCGGGCAAAACTTGAAATAGAATTTGCCGCTGGCAATGATTATAAACCAAGTAAAACCGACTGGCTTGATGGCGCATGGAAAAACCTTAAAAGAGCAGAAAAAGACGGCGCACGTCGTGGTGAAACTGGGGTTGATAAGAAAAAACTAAAAGCCATTGGGCAAAGCATAACAACAGCCCCTGATGATTTTAACCTCCATAAAACCATAAACCGCTTTATGAACAATCGTAAAAAAGCCATTGATAGCGGTCAAAATATCGATTGGGCAACTGCCGAAGCACTAGCATTTGGCACGTTAGTAAGTGAAAATCACCCAGTTCGTCTTTCAGGTCAAGATTGCGAGCGTGGTACTTTTTCACAACGTCATTCAGTGCTATATGATCAAATAAGCGAAGAAACTTATACACCGCTAAATCATGTTGCAAACGATCAAAACCGTTATGAAGTCATTAATTCAATGCTTTCAGAAGAAGCGGTTTTAGGTTTTGAATATGGTTATTCGCTAACCGAGCCAAATACGCTTACTCTTTGGGAAGCGCAATTTGGTGATTTTGTTAATGGTGCGCAAGTGGTTATTGATCAATTCATATCATCTGGCGAGCGAAAATGGTTTCGTATGTCTGGCTTGGTTTTGCTGCTTCCGCACGGATATGAAGGGCAAGGGCCTGAACATTCATCAGCTAGAATGGAGCGTTATTTACAGCTTTGTGCTGAGGATAATATCCAAGTAGCAAATTGCACAACACCGGCAAATTATTTTCATATTTTACGTCGTCAATTAAAACGTGATTTTAGAAAGCCATTATTTTTAATGACCCCAAAATCATTGCTTCGTCATAAAAAAGCCACTTCCGCGCTTTCTGAAATGGGAGCGGATAGTTGTTTTCATAGAATATTATGGGACGATGCAGAAGCACCGGGGGAGCCAAAAACTTCTATAAAACTAACAAGTGATGATAAAATTCGCCGTGTTGTGCTTTGTTCTGGTAAGGTTTATTATGATCTATTAGAGGATCGTGAAAAGAGAGGAATTGATGATGTTTATTTATTACGCCTTGAGCAGCTTTATCCTTTCCCTGCTAAAGCAATGTTAGATGAACTTTCTCGATTTAAAAATGCTGAAGTAATTTGGTGTCAAGAAGAGCCAAAAAATATGGGTTCTTGGGCATTTATTCAACCCTATGTTGAATGGGTACTTGAGCAAATGGGCAGAAATGGCGAGCGTCCTCGCTATATTGGAAGACCTGCCTCAGCATCTACTGCAACTGGTTTAATGCGTAATCATCTGATACAATTACAAGCGTTTTTAGATGATGCTTTTGCTAAATAAATATAGCTAATATAAAGGAATAGATATGTCTGTTGAAATCCGTGTTCCCACTCTGGGTGAAAGTGTTACAGAAGCTACCATTGGCACTTGGTATAAAAAAGTTGGTGAGGTAGTTGTTGCCGACGAGCCAATAGTTGAGTTAGAAACCGATAAGGTTACAATAGAAGTTCCAGCGCCAAGTTCTGGTGTGTTAGAATCAATTTCTGCTGAAACTGGTGATAATGTAGAAGTTGATGCTTTGCTTGGCGTGATAAAGGCTGGTGCTACAGCCGCTCCTAAGGCAGAAGCGAAAGCGAGTAACGGCGACAAGAATAATGGCGGGGGTGTCGGGGTCGGGAGCAAAGCGAGTAACGGCGACAAGAATAAAGAAGCTCCTGCAACGCCTTCTGCTGCTAAAATGATGGCAGAAAAAAATATTGATAAAGCACAAGTAACTGGCACTGGCAAACATGGGCAAATAATAAAAGAAGACGTTATGGCAGCTTCTGCAAAACCTGCACCAGTTGCTAATGCGCCTGTACCTGCTGCAAGTGCAAGTGAAGATAATGGCTCACGTGAAGAGCGGGTAAGAATGACACGGTTGCGCAAAACCATCGCCAAACGCCTAAAAGATGCACAAAATACCGCCGCTATGCTAACCACATTTAACGAGGTCGATATGGGGCCTATTATGGATTTACGCAAAAGTTATAAAGAATTATTTGAGAAAAAACATGGCGTAAAACTTGGTTTTATGGGCTTTTTCACCAAAGCCGTAACGCATGCTTTAAAAGAAATCCCAGCAGTGAACGCTGAGATTGATGGAGATGATATCGTTTATAAAGAATATGCTCATATTGGCGTTGCGGTTGGCACACCAAAGGGCTTGGTTGTACCTGTTATTCGTGATGCCGATCAAATGTCTATTGCACAAGTTGAAAAAGAAATTGGTCGTTTAGGGCTTGCAGCAAGAGATGGCAAATTATCAATGGCTGACATGCAGGGCGGCACATTCACGCTCTCAAACGGCGGAGTTTATGGCTCGCTTATGTCCACCCCAATTCTTAATGCACCGCAATCTGGTATTTTAGGAATGCATAAAATCCAACAACGCCCAGTGGCGATTAATGGAGAAGTGGTAATTCGCCCAATGATGTATTTAGCGCTTTCTTATGATCATCGCATTGTTGATGGCAAAGAAGCGGTTACTTTCTTGGTGCGCATAAAAGAAAGCCTAGAAGATCCGCAACGTCTTGTGCTTGATTTGTAAACACATTCCGCTCAAGAGGAGATGTTTCTTTGCTTTTGCAGGTTTTGATATAAGTAATTTCTCCTCATACTCCGCCGTCATACCGTTGTAGCCCTTCGGCGTGAGAAGAAAAATGTCGGTATCCATTATACCTCTCGACATGCGCAATTATTTTTGTTTTGTTGGACACCTAGGGAAAATACTATTTATGATATGTTTTGATGGCGCAAATGGATATCGTTTTTCAACGGTATGACGACAGAGGGTACTACTGATCGTGGAGGTAGGAATTAGTGACACATATAACAATGACAATGGCCTTCCCTCTTATTGAATATCTAACTTTAATGTTTGTATTTTTTATAGGTGCAATTTCACCCGGCCCTGATTTTGCTATGGTGTTACGCCAAGCAATTATTCATGGACGCAAAAGCGCTATTTTTACTAGTTTAGGAGTTGCCAGCGCTATTTTGGTACATGGGGCATATACGATTTTGGGGCTTGGTATTATTATTAGCCAGTCCCTATTGCTTTTTTCAATCGTGAAATATTTAGGTGCTGCTTATTTATTATATCTAGGATTGTCAGCATTTTTTGCACAAGCGCCAAAGCAAATGAAAAATATTGATGAAAAGATAGCGCCAAAAAATATTAGCTTTATAAAAGCATTTTCCATTGGTTTTTTGACCAACCTGTTAAATCCAAAAGCCATGTTATTTTTCATCTCACTATTCACCATAATAGTAAGTGCAAATACTATTGTGCAATTTCAAACTTTCTACGTATTTTCAATGTCTATAATGTTGTTCTTGTGGTTTTCTCTTGTTTCAGTTTTTTTTACTACTCCAAAAGTGCGTAATGGCTTTTATAAATTAGGAAAATGGTTTAATAGAATTACAGGTCTAGCACTTATTTTCTTAGCCGTTAGAATAGCATTTTTTACAACTAAATGATTTTAGGATTTTTTTATGGGCGATAATTTTGATATTACAATAATTGGTTCGGGCCCTGGTGGTTATGTTTGTGCTATTCGTGCGGCGCAATTAGGATTGAAAGTTGCTATAGTTGAGCAATGGCCAACATTTGGTGGCACGTGCTTAAATATTGGTTGTATCCCGTCAAAAGCCATGTTGCACGCCTCTGAAATGGTTGAGCAATTAGCGCATAATTTTGATAATCTAGGCATTGAGGTAAGTGGTGCTAAAGTAAATCTTGATAAAATGATGGCGCATAAAGATAGTGTGGTTAAAGCTAACACTTCTGGCATTGAATATTTATTTAAGAAAAATAAAATCACCGCTTTTAAGGGTTTAGGCTCAATCGAGGGGCTAGGCAAAGTTAAAGTAACGCCAGAAAACGGCGAAGCTCAAATAATTGAGACTAAAAATATTATTATTGCCACGGGCTCTGTTTCTGCTGATTTGGCAGGTCTAAAAATTGACGAAAAACAAGTAGTTTCAAGCACCGGAGCGCTTTCATTATCAAAAGTGCCGCAAAACCTATTAGTAATTGGTGCTGGAGTTATTGGGCTTGAGCTTGGCTCGGTTTGGGCTCGTTTGGGAGCAAAAGTCACTGTTGTTGAATATCTCGATCATATTTTGCCGGGAATGGATAAAGACTTATCTAAAAACTTTATGCGCAATCTTAAAAAACAAGGTTTTGATATTAAATTATCAACAAAGGTTACTGGTGTAAATAAATCTGATAATGGACTAGTTGTGACAACCGAAGGCGCACAAGGCGGCTCACCTTCAACCATTAAAGCAGATATTGTTTTGGTAGCAATAGGTCGCAAAGCATTTACCAATGGGTTGGGGCTTGAAAATATAGGCGTTGAGCTTGATGCGCAAGGGCGCATAAATGTTAATGATAATTATAAAAGCTCGGTTGATGGAATTTACGCCATTGGTGATGTCATTAAAGGGCCAATGTTAGCGCATAAAGCGAGCGAAGAGGGCGTGGTGCTTGCAGAAATTTTAGCTGGCAAAAAAGCGCATGTAAATTATGGGGTAATTCCGGGTGTTGTTTATACAAGCCCCGAAATAGCCTCGGTTGGGAAAACTGAAGAGCAACTCAAAGAAGAAGGCATTGCTTATAAGGTTGGTAAATTCCCATTCTCCGCCAATGGTCGAGCAAAGGCTATGTTAGCATCAGATGGGTTTGTGAAAATCTTAGCAGACGCAAAAACCGACAGGGTGCTTGGTGGTCATATATTGGGGCATGGCGCAGGTGAAATAATACATGAAATTGCTATTCTTATGGAATTTTCAGGAGCAGCTGAAGATTTAGCGCTAACCTGCCATGCGCACCCGACAATGTCAGAAGCCGTTAAAGAAGCCGCATTAGCTTTGGGTGATGGGGCATTACATATTTAGGGTGATCCACACTAGGTGTGGTGCATATTTAGGTTTTTCTTCGCTCGAAATATGTAAATGCGAACATTCCTAACAATACTAAAACTGCACCAAAAGCATGAAACAAAGAAAATGTTTCACCAAGAATAGAAACTGCCAATATTATTGTTATAATTGGTGAAATATTGCCCATAACAGCGGTTGGCTCAGCACCAATCATGCCAATGGAAGTTGCAATTAAATAGGCTGGTATTACCATTGAGATAGTGCCCATAGCTAGCATTAACCACATGGCATTTGCATTTAGAATTAAATCGCTAAATTGATGCGTAATTGAAAAATGCACCATTACCGCAAAACCTGCTGCACTAAGAGCGATTGAGGTAAATATTCTTGCGCCCATTATATCAATAAGCGGCTTTGCAAAAAGCTGATAAAACGCATAGGTAATGGCAGCGCCTAATACCAATAAAGCACCAATTATGGTATCTGTGCCATCAATATTAAGGTCGTATAAAAATATTACAGCCAAGCCTGAATAAGATAATAACAATGAGGCAATCATTGCAAAACTCACCTTGCGACCAAAGAAAATCGCACCAAATAATACTACAAAAAATGGATAGGTTAAAAGAATAAGCCGATCAAATTGCGCTGATATATATTCTAAGCCTGCAAAATCAAGATATGATGCTATATAATAACCAACCATACCTAAAAGTGCAGTTTTTAATATAGCGTCATTTGGGATAGAAAAATTTGCATTTTTCTTTTTACGAGCCCGATAGCCAGAATAACCAATTATAATAAAAAACGGCACGGCAATTATCATACGCCAAGTTAAAGTTGTAAGCGCATCAACATTTTCTATTATTGCCAATTTTATTATAATGCCTTTGGTGGCAAAAAATGCTGCCCCTAACATGCCAAACACATAACCAAGCCATAGTTTTGACTGCGCTGGTTTTGATTCTATTGGTTTTTTTGAAAATTCGCTCATTATCATCTAACTAAATATATTTAACTATCAGACCTATATATAGCATTTAATCCTTGGCGATAGGTTGGATAAAGCAATTCTATATCTAAAGCCTGTTTTATTGCACTATTAGAAACTCGTTTATTATCATTATAAAATGAGCGTGCCATTTTGCTCATATTGGCGTTTTCAAATAAGATTTCTGGCGGTGGCTTTTGCCCCAATATTTTTGCTGCAAAACTAACTACATCTTGCGGCGGGGCTGGTTCATCATCGCTTAGGTTAAAAGTGCCGCTTAGGTTCTGCTGTGCTGCTAATATTGTGGTGCGGGCAATATCTTTTACATGAATGCGATTAAAAACTTGCCCCTGTTTTATGATACGCTTAGCAGTGCCATTTTTTAATTTATCAAAACTTGAGCGCCCTTCTCCATAAATTCTTGGTCCATATATGCCAGCAAGCCGTAAAATTAATAAAGGAATGTTGTTTTTTTCTGCAAAATCACGCCATAGCTTTTCCACCTTTAAGCGCTCTATTGAGCGAAGGTTTGTTGGCTGACATTTTGCGCCTTCATCAATTAAAGCGCCATTTTGATTGCCATAGACCCCAACGGTTGAAAAATAACATATCCATTTAAGATCTTTAGCTTGGCTTAATTGTTGCTGATAATGATTAAAAACCACATCACCCATTTCATTTGGAGCAATGGAAATAATTATATGGCTTGCTTGTTTGATTTCTTTGTCCAGTAAGTGATTATTATTTTCGCCATCAAAAATAATTGGCTTTATATTTTGCTCTAAAAGCCTGTTTGCACTTTCACTATTTCTAATAGTGCCAGTAATTTTTATATCTTTCGATAACTCATTTCTAATAAAATTAGCGCAGGCTAGCGAAGAATATCCCATACCAAAAAACAAAAACCGCATTAAGTAATTTCCCATTCTTTGGCTACTTGTAAATCTTGCTCATTGGGCAAAAAACGAGTTTTTTCTAATAAAAATTCTTGCTTTGCAACAAGCTGACTTAAAGCCCAAATCGCCATAGCACGAATAAGTGGTTGTTTGTCGCTTAAGCGCTGTTTTACTGCTTTAATCAGGTTTTTATCTTCACTATTACCAGCGGCAATTAATACGTTTCTTATAAAGCGAGAATGCCCTAGCCGCTTAATGGGCGAGCCAGAGAAAAATTTACGAAAAGCAGCATCGTTCAGCGCTAATAATTCGCTTAAATTTGGGGCGGCAAGTTCTGCTCGCTGTTGCAATTTAATTTCACTGGTTACTTTGGCAAATTTATTCCAAGGGCAAATGGCCAAACAATCATCACAGCCAAAAATCCTATTGCCCATGGGAGCGCGAAATTCTAGCGGAATATGGCTTTTATGTTCATTATTATAATAGGCAAGGCATTTACTGGCATCTAGCACGAAGGGTTTAGGAAAAGCGTTGGTTGGGCAAATGCTTAGACATTTTATGCAAGTGCCGCACTTTTGTGTTTCTGGTTTTGAATAGGGAAGTTCGATATTAGTAAAAATTGCTCCTAAAAATAACCATGAGCCAAATTCACGTGAAACTAAAACCGAATGTTTGCCTTGCCAGCCAATGCCAGCGCCCTCAGCTAAGGGTTTTTCCATTATGGGCGCAGTATCAACAAAAACTTTAACCTCTGTCCCATCTTTATTTGCCAATAAAGCGGCTAATTCTTTAAGTCGCCCCTTTATAATATCGTGATAATCACGATTTCTTGCATAGGCAGAAATATTGCCTTTACTCTTATATTTAAGCAATTTTAGCGGATTTTCATTTGGGGTATAATTTAGCCCAAGCATAATTATTGATTTGACATCAGACCAAAGCTCGTTTGGGTTTGCTCGTCTTTTTGGCCTATCTTCTAGCCAAGCCATATCGCCATGAAAGCCATTTTTTAATGCGTGTTTTAATTGAATGTAATTATCAGGTGAAAGCTCTGGCCTTACTATGCCAAATTGATCAAAGCCTAGTTTTTTTGCCCTTTGTTGTAATTTTAGAACTAGTTTTTGTTTGTTTAATTGCTTCAAAAATCAAGATCCGCATAATGGCTTGAGGCTCTCATACCAACATATTTATCG
>JAKISM010000100.1 GCA_021648585.1 Devosiaceae bacterium
ATATAGATTAGCACCAAAAATTGTTGCACCCTCCACCCAAGAAAGCAGCACATTATTTGCGTCTCCAACCCATGTAATTTTCTTACCTTTTATAGAGCCCCTATGTTCTTCATAAGTCATAATATCTGCCATTCCTTGGCAAGGGTGCGAACGCCGAGTTAGCCCATTTATAACAGGAATAGAGGCCGCACCTGCAAGCTCAAGCAAGTCATCGTGCGAGGAAATTCTAATCATTATCGCATCAACATAGCGTGACATAACTTTTGCCGTGTCTGATAATGTTTCATCAAGTGAAAGCTGCATGTCTGATCCAGCAAGCATAAGGGTTTCACCACCAAGCTGGCGCATTCCAACATCAAAAGAAACACGAGTACGAGTACTGGTCTGCTCAAAAATCATCGCTAAGATTTTATCATTTAACAGAGCAGGACGCTCGCCATTTTTAAGTTTAGCTTTTATTTCAAGCGCTAAATCCAAAATGCCTCTTAATGTCTTTTCATCAAAATCATTTAAGTCAAGAAAATGTCTTACTTTTTCATTTTTACTCATTTTCATTTCCCTCTAACTTTTCAAAACTTGCACTAATAATATCTATCGCCTCTGTTATATCTTGCTCACTAACAATTAGCGGCGGCAATAGACGCAACACATTATCACCAGCGCCAATTGCCAATAGATGATTTTTGCGCAATAGGGCAACAAATTCAGCAATGGGGGGAGTAATTTTTATACCCACCATAAGCCCCTTGCCACGTATTTCTTTAATATATTGCGGAAATTTTTGCGCTAATTGTTGCAAATGCCAATTTAATTTTTGCCCCATTCTTTCAACATGCGGCAAAAAGTCAGGCTCCATCATTCTATCAAGCACAACATTGCCAATAGTACAGGCAAGCGGATTTCCGCCATAGGTTGAGCCATGTGTTCCGGGGAGCATAGAAGCGGCAACTTGTTCTTTTGCCAAACATGCACCAAGTGGAAAACCAGCGCCAATGCCTTTAGCTATCGCCATAATATCAGGTTCAATATTGGCGCTTTGATAAGCAAATAATTTGCCCGTACGCCCATAACCACATTGCACCTCATCTAAAATAAGCAACAAATCATGCCTATCGCAAAGCTCTCTTAAAGAGCGTATAAATTCATCAGAGATTGCGTTAACGCCGCCTTCGCCCTGCACTGGCTCAATTAAAATAGCGCAAGTTTTTTTATCAATGGCTTTTTCAACAAGCTCAATATCACCTGTTTCAACTTGAATAAAACCAGCTAAAGGTTCACCAAACCCCTCAAGGTAAGAAGGATTACCACCAGCAGCGATTGCCCCAAACGTACGCCCATGAAAAGCACCCTTAAAGGTAATAATATCTGTGCGTTGCTTTTCGCCCTTTGTATAATAATAATGGCGTGCAGTTTTAATGGCGCACTCAACGGCTTCCGTTCCAGAATTGGTAAAAAACACTGCATCAGCAAATGTTAAATCAACTAAGCGTTTTGCTAATTTTTCTTGTTGCTCAATTTGAAACAGATTTGAAACATGCCACACTTTTTCAGCGGCATTTTTTAGAGCGCTAACAAGTGCCTTATCATTATGCCCAAGCGCATTCACGCCTATTCCTGAATAAAAATCAAGATAAGAAGTTCCCTCATCAGTAAAGAGGCGCATTCCCTCACCATGAGTAAAATTAAGATTGGAGCGGGCATAAGTATTATATAGCGCTGACATTTTATTATCTTTCAAAACTAAAAACGCACCGCTTATGGGCGGTACGTTATTGTACATTCTAATAGGTTCATTATCGCCTAGCTAAGGATAAGTGTCAATCTTGTGTAAAACAGATAAATTTTTATTGAAGGGGCTTGCATAGCGTAAATTATAGCTTTTTTTGTTTTCTTTGTTAAAAATCGATGTTTTTCAGGGGAAACTGGATAGTAGAGCTTGCACAAGATTCATAAGATAATGTAGTATGTAGGTACTTCGGGGAGCACAAGGGGCACAAATTGCTAATGCTAAACCCGATCAATGTATTTTTGTAGAGTTTAGAACCGATATATTACCCATATCGGTATGGTGTTGGATTCTGTTTATTTTTGAGGATAAGGAAAACATATGGGCTGGACAGAAGATCGTGTTGAAACATTAAAAACGCTATGGGTAAATGGGCTCACGGCGAGCCAAATAGCAGGTGAGTTAGGACAAGGCGTTACTAGAAACGCTGTTATTGGCAAAGTTCATCGACTTAAACTTGCCGCTCGTGCAAAACCTGCAACAGCTAATGCTCGTGCAAAGGCTAATGCTCGTGCAAGGAAAAAGCCAACAGGGCGCACCAGCACTACAAATAGCAATTATAGCGCGCCAAAAAGACGCACAACCAATTCTGCATCATCAAGCGCAGGGGCAACTGCTCTTAAGCCTTCTGCTGAAAGCGCTGTTGAGCTTAAAACCTCTCGTGAATTAGAAATTCCACTTGATGAAAGAGTTACGTTGCTTGAGTTAACTGAGGATAAATGCAAATGGGCTATCGGTGATCCATTGCTCCCAGATTTTCATTTTTGTGGGCGTAAATCTTTAGAAAAAGGGCCATATTGTGAATTTCATTCAAAGCGTGCTTATCATAAAATAGATCGTAAAAAGAAATAGCTTTTAGTGCCTGAAATGTCGCATTCCTGTAAATACCATAGCAATTTTTGCTTTATTTGCAGCGGCAATTACCTCATCATCACGAATTGAGCCACCCGGCTGAATAACTGCTGTTGCTCCTGCTTCTATTGCAGCAATTAACCCATCGGCAAATGGGAAAAACGCATCAGATGCCACAACTGATCCCTTTGTTAGAGCGCCACGCTCTCCTGCGGCTTTTGCTGCATCTTTTGATTTTTGATGTGCAATACGAGTTGAATCAATTCGGCTCATTTGTCCAGCGCCAATACCAACCGTTGCTCCATCTTTTACATAAATAATGGCATTTGATTTAACGTGTTTAGCAACTTTGGCAGCAATTTTTAGATCTGCTAGTTCTTGCTCAGTTGGCGCTCTTTTTGTAACAACTTTAAGTTCGCAATCATCAACATTTTGATTGTCACTATCTTGAACAAGCATACCACCACTTATGCTCTTCATCATTAATGCCTTGGCTTTTGGATTTGGCATTTCATCAATTAATAATAGACGCAAATTCTTCTTACTTTCAATAATTGCTAATGCTTTTGGGCTAATAGAAGGAGCGATAATAACTTCGGTAAAAATTTTAACTATTTCCTCAGCTACACTAACATCAATTTCTCTATTAAGTGCAACAATGCCACCAAATGCGCTAGTTGGATCGCACTTCAGAGCACTTTTATAAGCACTATCTAAATTTTGCTCTAGGCCAAACCCACATGGATTTGCGTGTTTAATAATTGCTACTACTGCAAATTCTTTAGGGTCAAATTCACTAATTAAAGCAATGGCCGCATCGGTATCATTTATATTATTATATGATAATTTTTTGCCCTGCACTTGTTTAGCATTAGCAATACCAATAGCATTTGAGCCATCATCATAAAAAGCTGCCCATTGATGAGGGTTTTCACCATAACGCATTTCTTCTATTAAAGAGCCTGAAAAAACTCGATAAGGAATATCTTTATAATCAAGGGATTTTGCAAACCAGTTTGAAATTGCGCTATCGTAATTTGCAGTTTTTGCAAAGGCTTTTGCTGCCATTTTTTGGCGCTCGCTTAATGGAACTTGCCCATGTTCGCTAAGATGTTTAATTACATTATCATAATCGTTAGGGTCAACTATTGTTGTTACAAAGGCATGGTTTTTTGCGCCTGAGCGGATCATTGCAGGGCCACCAATATCTATATTTTCTATAATTTCATCATAATCAGCGCCAGATTTTACAGTCTCCTCAAACGGATAAAGATTAACCACCACCATATCAATATTTGGAATTTGATGAATACGCATGGCGCTTTTATGAGCATCATCATCTCTTTTTGCCAATAGGCCACCATGAACTTTTGGGTGAAGGGTTTTTACTCTCCCATCCATCATTTCAGGAAATCCAGTAAGTTCAGAAATATCAATAACTGGAACTCCGCTTTCTTGAAGAAGCTCTCTTGTGCCGCCAGTTGAAACAATTTCAATACCTAAATCAACTAAGCTGGCAGCAAATTCGGCTATGCCTGTTTTGTCAAACACCGAAATTAATGCACGCCGCAATTTGGTTTTTTGCTCTGCTAACATTTTGATATCCTCTTAAGATAATTATTTGTTTTTTAATTGTGCAATTTCTACTAGCTTTTTGCACAATGTCCCTAGTAATCACAATCTTTTTTTTTGTCCTATAGAAAAATACTATATTCTATACTCGTCTAAAACGAGCTACAAAAAATCCGTCCATTGAACCTGAAATATTGCCAGCAATTTTTGCTATTGGCAATGTCCTTAAATATCCATCTTTGCTAATGAAATGACCAAAGTCTAAAATTTCCTCTTTTTTAATAGGAAATTCTTCAAGCTCTTTATAGGTTTTAGAAATCCAATTTGCCTGTTGTTCACCCTCTTCAATTTCTAAAGAGCAAGTAATAAAGATTAAAACGCCATTTGGTTTTAGGCACTTAATAGCATTAGCAATTAATTCTCTTTGCAATTTTACCCGTTGTTTAATGTCATGTTGTTTTCTTTGCCAGATAAGTTCTGGGTGACGGCGAAAAGTGCCAGTTGCTGAACATGGCGCATCAAGCAATATTCCATCAAATAAAGTTTTGGGACTATATGTTCTAGCGTCACTAACCTCAAGTTTGGCACTATATTTAAGTCGCTCAAGATTTTCTTTCACTCTTTTTAGGCGCTCTTTATCTATATCTAACCCAGTTACCTGATAATCTTGCTTTAATAATTGCGCTAATTTTCCACCCGGAGCTACGCACATATCTAAAATAGAAGCGTTTTTTTTAAGTGCCATAAGCCTTGCGGGCAAACTAGCAGCAACATCTTGCACCCACCAACTACCCTCATCATAGCCTGCCATTTTATCAACTGCTTTATCTCGCTGATAAATGCGAACTACATCATGAAATATCTTTTGCCCGTTTAATTCGCTAATGAGCTTTTCACTTTCGCCCTCATTTCGCAAGATTAAATCAAGCGGCGCGCCCTCTAATAAAGCTTGTGCAAAATCTTCAATTACTTCTGCGCCATAAGATTTTTGCCATTTTTCAATAAGCCATTTTGGAAATAATAAATGATTTGGCAGGCCTTTATATTTTTCAGCTTCTCGTTGCGCAGTGCGCAAAACCCCATTTACAAGTTTGGCTAAATGGCGAGTTTTATTATTTTTCTTTGCAATTTCAACAGCCAAAAAAATTGAACTATGCTCAGCTTGCTTTGGCATAAATAATAATTCAGCTAAAGCAATTCGTAATATGCTTTCAAAATTGGCGGAGCGGGCTGGCATGCCTTTTTTTAGTTGCTGCTCAAATATATAATTAATATGCCCATGCCGCCTTAAAGCAGTAGTTATTAGCTTATTGGCCAAAGCCCTATCTCTAGAATCACTAATGATTGCCTCATTAAATGGAATAAAGGGCGCCCCATTTAGCACTTTTGCTAAGCGTGTGATCGCTTGCTCTCGTACTTGTTGCCCTGCTTGCTGACCTGATGGTGTTTTTTTACGATTATTGTTCAAAATTTTCTCAATTAGGTATATTATAGAAGGCTCTACGAAACTATAACAACATTTCTTTAGGAGCTAATTTATATCTATTTCCCTTAAAATCAGCAAAATATCAACAATATTGTGCTAATTTTAAGGAAAATATCTATTAAACTATCTCCAAAATAAATATCACTATAGTTTCGTAGAGCCTTCTATAATAAAATGATTATCATTATTAGAAAATATAACAAAGATTATTATGAATAAAAAAACCTCAAATGCCAACAGGGCAGTAAAAGAGCGAGCAATAAAAGAAGCTCAAACTAGGCGTAAAAAATATCTTGTAGATGAAAAAGCGCAAGAAAAAGAAATTGGCGGGCGCAAGGGGCTTAATCCAACTCGTTATGGCGATTGGGAAAAAAAGGGCATAGTTTCAGATTTTTAACAAAAATAAACGCCCCTCTTTTGAAGGGGCGCTATTTTGAAAATAATCATTGGAGGGGGGATAGATTATTTTCGTTATTTGGTTTTTTTAGTTTTCGCACTTGTAGTGCTGTCAGAAAAATTATCATCTTGCTGGCTTCGAGAATCCATATAACGATCAAATTCTTCACGATCTCTTGCCTTTTGCAAATTGTCCATATAATCAGAAAACTCATTTACTTCTTTATCAAGGCGGCGGCGTTCTTCGTCCAAACGTCTAAATTGCTCATCACGATATTCATCAAATGCTTCATTACCGCTTGAATTACTACGACCTTTATAATGGCGCTTTTGTTTTCTCGCCCATTCTTTTTTTCCATCGACCCACTTTTCAGCTTTTTCAGCAGAGCCGCCAAAATTTTCGCCCCAAATAATATAGGCTAACATGCCCAAGCCTAGCGGCCACCATAAGATGAAGCCAAACACCATTAATGCTATGCTAAAAAATGACCATCTGGGTTTAATAATTGCAGTACTCATCTATTGTCTCCTAATGTTTCTTGTCTCTTCTTTGTCGAACAATACAGATATGGGAAGAGTAAATGGACAATCAAGTTAAAAAAATTAATTTTTTACACTTGAAATTGAAATTCAAGTTTCTAGTGCAAACTCTATATTTCAATTATTATTGCTAATAATCACCCAAAAATTAGGTTTTTATTTCTAGTTGGGATTATTTTCAAAAAACAATTTCGTAATTCTTATAGCAACGGGTGTGATAAAAGTATAAACTTGTTTTAGACAAAAACGAGGGATAATAATATGAAACTAGAAACACTTGCATTACATCACGGTTATAAATCAGAAGAAACTACAAAATCTGCTGCCGTTCCTATTTATCAAACCACTAGCTATACATTTGATGATACGCAACATGGCGCAGATCTATTTGATCTTAAAGTTGCGGGTAATATTTATACTCGAATTATGAACCCAACAACATCTGTTTTAGAGCAAAGACTAGCTGAAATGGAGGGCGGTATTGGCGCTCTTGGTGTGGCGTCGGGAATGTCAGCAATTACTTATGCAATAGAAACTATTGCGCAAGCTGGTGATAATATTATCTCAACATCGCAACTATATGGCGGCACGTATAATCTTTTCAAACATAGTTTTCCTAAACAAGGAATTGATGTTCGTATGATTTCTTATGATGAGTTCGATAAAATTGAAAATCTTATTGATGATAAAACTAGGGCGATTTTTTGCGAGTCAATCGGCAATCCTTTAGGAAATATTGTTGATATAGAGGAATTGGCAAAAATTGCACATAAACATGGCGTGCCTTTAATTGTTGATAATACTGTTGCTACTCCTTATTTATGTCGCCCGTTTGATTATGGTGCAGATATTGTTGTTCATTCGCTAACTAAATATATTGGTGGGCACGGCAATTCTATTGGTGGTATTATTATTGATAGTGGCAAATTTGATTGGGTAAAAAACAAGCAACGTTTCGCTATCCTTAATGAGCCTGACCCATCTTATCATGGTGTTATTTATACTGAGGCATTGGGCGAGGCTGCCTATATTGGTCGGGCACGGGTTGTGCCTTTACGTAATAAAGGTGCAGCAATTTCTCCGATGAATTCATTTTTAATTTTACAGGGGCTAGAAACATTGGGACTTCGTATGGAGCGCCATTGTGAAAATGCGCTTGCGGTTGCCAAATGGCTTGAAAAACACCCTAAAGTTACATGGGTGAATTATGCAGGTCTTAGCGATAGTCCATTTAATAAAGTTGCCAACAAAATCACTAAAGGTCATGCCTCTGGCATTTTAAGTTTTGGTATTCAGGGAGGCAAACAAGCTGGTGCTAATTTTATTGATGCGCTAGAATTAATATTGCGCCTTGTTAATATTGGTGATGCAAAATCGCTTGCTTGCCATCCAGCTTCAACTACCCATCGCCAGCTTAATGAAGATGAGCTTAAAAGCGCTGGGGTTAGTGAAGATTTGGTGCGAATTTCTGTTGGTATTGAGCATAAGGACGATATTATTGCAGATATTTCTCAAGCGCTTGAAAAGGCATAGTTGCTGTTTTGGCGGATTCACACTTGTCACTCTGAACGCTAGTGAAGAGTCTTAAGATGTTTCGGCTTCGATCAACATGACAATTTTGACTACGTCTCAGCATAACATCGCTTTTAAAAAAGCCGCGCTAAATATTAGCGCGGCTTTTTAATTTTAAAGATAAATAAATTAAGCAGCGGCAACTTTTGATAAAAACTCATCAACTGTTTTTCTTAAACTATCAGCCTGTTGCGAAACGCCCTCTGATGCTTCAAGAACCTGCGCCGCACTTGCATTGGTTTCCCCGACAGAAGTAGTAACAATTTCCATAGAGCCAACAACTTGTTTTGTGCCACTTGCAGCTTGTGCCACAGATTGAGAAATTTCAGCGGTGGCTGCGCCCTGCTGTTCAACCGCTGAAGCAATAGAAGCAGTATAAGAATTAACTTCTGCCATTGTGCGAGTTATTTCTTCAATCGCTGAAACCGCATCGGAAGTTGAGTTTTGAATATCAGCAATTTGCGCCGAGATTTCCTCTGTTGCAGTTGCAGTTTGATTGGCAAGGCTTTTAACTTCTGACGCCACAACCGCAAACCCCTTTCCAGCCTCCCCAGCCCGTGCCGCTTCAATAGAAGTATTAAGCGCCAATAAGTTGGTTTGCTCGGCAATATCTTGAATAAGCGAAATAACATCGCCAATTTTTTGTGCCGCATCAGCAAGTGCTGTTACTTTTTCATTAGTAGAATTTGCAGCTTTATTAGCATCATTAACAATCGAATTTGTCTTTGATACTTGGCGAGATATTTCTTCAATCGAGGCTGCTAATTGCTCAGCGGCCGCTGCCACTGCTTGCACATTTTCAGAAGCTGATTGCGATGAATTTGCCGCTTCATTCGCTTGGCCTGAAGTATTATTAGCAATGGTGGTTAATGTGTTAGCGGTTGAGCTCATTTGTGTCGCATTGCTTGATACTGCCTCAAGTGCCTCGCCGACTTGATCTCTAAATGTGCCGATTAAATGATCAACTTG
>JAKISM010000101.1 GCA_021648585.1 Devosiaceae bacterium
AAAGCTCTTGGCGCTTAAATTCACCGAGCCTAAAATGCTCGCCCTTTTGTTTATCAAATAATTTTATTGGCGCAACATTGGCGCTTAAAATATTATCGCTTAGTGCTAAACTGTTTGGATTATAATAATTGACCTCATAGCCACGTTGTTGCGCCTCTAGCATTATCGCAAAGCTACTATCGCCACTTGGCTCAATATCCTTTATCGGATCCATCTGCACTGCAATTTTTAAGTTCAATTTTTACTCCAAATAATTAAATGCACCAATATAATGTTTTGGCAAAGTGTAGGGCGCAATGAATATCACATCAAAGCGTAAATCATAATCATAATATTTGCTATTTTGCGATAAAAATAAACCAGCAGCACGTGAAATACGTCTTTTATTAACCGCTTCTAGCGCTTGTTCTAAATTATCTTGGGTTTTGCGCATTTTTACTTCAACAAAAACCAGAGATTTGCCCCTTTTAGCGATAAGATCAATTTCTCCAACATGAGTTTTCACTCTTTTTGCGACAATAGAATATAATTTTAGACGCAAATATAGGCCTGCAAGATTTTCGCCCAAACGGCCAAAATTTTCAGCCCTTTTCCTGCTTGATTTTGAGCGCTTCATCATAGACCTTTTTGCGTTTTAGATTAAACTTTGTAGCTATTTCATCAACTGAGCTTTTAAGAGTTTTATCTCTAAGAGCGTTTTTTAATTCGCTTTTCCAAATATTTTCATCAAGCTCTATCTCTTTTGCGCCAGAAACTAAAATAACTGCCTCACCTTTTATTTGTATGTCAGATAATGTTTCGCTTAACTCAACAAGCGAGCCACGCATTACCCGCTCAAATTTTTTGCTTATTTCAAGCGCAATAGCAACTTCTGTTTGTTCGCCAAAAACATCTTTCATTGCGTCAATAGTTTTGCTTAAGCGGCGTGGTGATTCGTAAAATATCAGCGTTTCATAATTATTCTTTAGTTTTTCAAGGGCATTTTTCCGTGCGCCAGCTTTGGGTGGTAAAAATCCATGAAAGCTAAAATTATCACTTGGTAATCCAGCTATTGATAGAGCCGCAATTAGAGCGCAAGCACCGGGTAGTGAGAAAATATTTAACCCCCTCTCTCTTGCTTGACGAACTAGAACAAAACCGGGATCATTAATTAGTGGCGTGCCAGCATCTGATATTAGTGCAACGGATTGCCCTGCCTCTAAACGTTTAATAATTGAGTTGGTTTTTTCTCTTTCATTATGTTCATGAAAGGCTAGGCGCTTGGTTTTAATGCCATAATGATTAAGCAATTTGGCGCTAGTTCTGGTATCTTCGCAAATTATCAGATCAGCGCTAGCCAAAACCTCAAGCGCCCTTATGCTAATATCACGTAAATTACCAATGGGCGTTGCAACAATATAAAGCCCTTCTTCCAGCTTTGGAGCTATAAATTCTTTTGCAAAAATGTAATATTTACTCATTTGTTTTGGTAAACTCCATATTCATGCCCATATTTATGAACAGTTTGCCTATATTTATAAACAGCTTGAAAGCATAGTTTTAAGCATTTGCTTTGATTTTGTATAGGTTTGGGCATAGACTATTATTTAATAACTGATTTATCAAAATTTAATTAGGGGCAGAAAATTGATATTAAGGAATATGTTAGGATTTTTGAACAAAGGCACACTTCTTATCAAATATATATTTGCAAGTTTTGCAATATTATTACTTAGCGCTTGCACTAATTTTGCTTTTGGCCCGCAAAATTCAACAGCGCCACTTACTACACTTGCACAAGATGTAGGTGCGCAAACATTACCCTTAGTATCAGGCCAGCCTATTGGCACGGGTAATGTCCGAGTAGCGCTTTTATTGCCCATAACTGGTGATGCTGGCATAGCAAATGTGGGTATTTCAATGGCCAATGGCGCACGTTTGGCTATGGAATTTATCCAAAAAAATAATTCTATAGGCAGTAATATTACGCTAGTTCTAAAAGATACAAGTGGAGATGCGTCGGTTGCAGCTCGTAAAGCTTCAGAAGCAGTGAGTGAGGGGGCTAGTCTTATTCTTGGTCCATTAAGGGCCGAATCTGTGCGTGCCGCTGGGGCAGTTGCTCGCTCGGCTGGAATTCCGTTAATTGGCTTTTCTAATAATTCTGGCGCTGCATCAAGCGGGGTATATTTGCTCAATGTTTTACCAGAAGGCGAGGTTAAGCGTTCGCTAAGATTTGCTTCTAGTCAAGGAAGGCGTGGTTTTGCAGTTATTTATCCAACGACCGATTTTGGATACATTCAAGCTGGTGCATTTACTCAAAGCATTTCTGATTTAGGGTTAAATGCACTAGCTACTTATTCGTTTGGCGATGAAAATGGCGCTCGTGTTGCAATAGAGCAGGTTATTCCACTTATTCAATCAGGGCAGATTGATGCCCTGTTTCTTCCAGATCGCTCAACTGCTCCAAGTTTTGCAACTCTTTTGGAAGCGGTTGGCATAGATAAATCGAAGTTACTTATTATTGGCTCGGCTGATTGGGATAGAGATGTTAAAATTTCACAAACTCCCTATTTAAGCGGTGCCGTTTATCCTGCAATCGACGATGCTGGACAAGAAGCGTTGCGCCCACAATATCAAGCTCGCTTTGGCTCAAATCCGCACCCATTTGCAACCATTGCCTATACTGCAACATTGCTTGCCAATTCTTCTGCACTATCCAAGTCAAATCCACCCTATGATCAAAATCAGCTAACAAGAGCTTCTGGATTTAATGGTCGTGATGGACTTTTTCGGTTTCTTTATAATGGCCGTTCTGAATATGCTTTGATTATAAAGCAGGTAATTTCTGGCGGCGCACAAAGAATTGATGGGCCAAGATTACCATAGGTAATAGAGACTTCCATAGGAAGAGAGACTTCCGTAAATAAGCTCTATAGACCAATTTCATGGCGCAAATCTTTGCTAAGCTTTTGGCTAATTATTTTATGCGCATCGATTATGTAGTTTTTAATCTCTTCTTCGCTTAATTCGCTATTAGGAAGAACAGAAACCCATTTTGCACGTGCCAGATATTTTGCTTTTGAAATTCCATTTAATGTTGGCAACATTTCAAAGCCCATATCAGAACACTTAAAAGATATTTGCCAAATATCCTCATCGCTCCAAATGTTAAAAGTAGCAAAAAGTTTACCGCCAATTTTACCAACCGAAGCATTGCCCCATTGATGAACTATTTCAACTGCTGGTAGCTGTTTGATAAATTCTTCAAAATTTTCTCTAATATAAATGCTCAACTAAATTTAACTTTCTTTGATTTGGTTGGCAAAAAAAACAAATAAGCAATAATCATAAATGTTGCGCTTAATGATATAAGTCCAAGCCAACTAGGCAGGCTTAAGAAAAATAGAAATATTGGATCCCATAAAAATGGGTGTATTTTACGCTCAATTATTGCGCCAACTAGTGGCAGGCTTGCAGTATTAAAAATTTCGATAAACGGATCAAAATTATACCAAGTTTGGCCAAGTGGATCTGTTGCTCTATTATCTGTCGCCGCTATAATTGTT
The DNA here is from genome assembly GCA_021648585.1 of Devosiaceae bacterium. Lineage (GTDB taxonomy): Bacteria > Pseudomonadota > Alphaproteobacteria > Rhizobiales > Devosiaceae > S141-66. Next base: position 3,546 of record JAKISM010000101.1, read on the forward strand.
ATGTAAAAACCAAAAGCTAACAGAGCCAAGCCAACAAAGATAAGAGAAAACAGGCGCATAATAATTTTTAATATAGAAATAATTATTTTCAATTTATTTGTCCATTTAATTAATTTCAATAGTATTATTACCTGATTTCTTCCTGCCTACAAATAACATTATTGTGCCCAAAACACCTAAAACTACCCATGCTGGCAGGCTAATAATAAATAATGATATATCGTTGAGTGTATTAGGCCATGAAAGGTTACTTAAAAAATTACTAATAGCTAACCAACTAGAACTATGTAAATCATTCCATGTTTGCGAAAAAGACAAAAAACTAATAGCACCTAAATTTTGCGAAAGAATAATATCTCTTATTAAAAACACTACAGCAATTCCTAAAAACCACGTACCCATTATTCGCAATAAAAACTTTATAAATTTCATTTTTCAGCGCCCTGAATTTTATTTAACCAAGAGATAGCTCTAGAAGCTAAAGAAGGCAATTTATAGATTAATAATAAACTGATATTTATATGGTTAAAAAGACTTGCTCATAAGTACTTTTTAGGGGTAGGTCATTGTTTGAAATTACTTAGCAATAGTAAAGGTCGAAAGCGCAAAAGGTTTGGCGATAGTCAAGCCATCTAAAGAAAAGACAGCGTGCGCCCTATAAAGAATTATAGGCATGAATATTTTGTCTAACTAATATAGGAGAGGTGGCCGAGTGGTCGAAGGCGCACGCTTGGAAAGCGTGTAGGCAGGTAACTGTCTCCAGGGTTCGAATCCCTGTCTCTCCGCCATTAAAAAGCCACCCCTCTTGGGGTGGTTTTTTGATGGTGGTAGGGCGTTGGATAAGAACCCTTTGGTTCGAAAACAAGCTTAGCGAGGCACGAGCTTAGCGGTTTCGATGAAGGGCTTTAGCCCTGACATAATCCCTTTATCAAAACTATTTTGATCTTTGTCTTCTTAATTTCGTAAGCAAAGTCGAGCTATATATCCGCAAGTACAACTTTTTTGAATTAAGCCCTTTCATTTTATTGATTTAACTATACTTTATAGGCACAAATCATTAATAGGCAAATTGATTAAACATGACTGTACTAAAACCAAAAATTATTAAACGTGTTAAAGATGAAAAAGATCAACTTATTAGAGAAAAAATTACCCCTTGGTTGATGGGTTTTAGCTCTGGGAAATTAGAAATTGAAAATTTTCATGGGCGAATTATTTCATACTCTGGAATTGAGTTTTCGGGTAGCCCATGCGATGTATTTTGGGGGTGCTATATTGAACCTTTTTTAGAAAATATAACGAACCAACTTATTTTAGAAATAGCTAAAGAGTGCAAAGAATCGAAACTAGATATCCGAGCAGAGTTAGACTTTCTAACACAACAGCTGAATGGCTTGTATAATGCAATTTACAAAGAAATGTCCGAAACCGAACAGAGGCTCTTAGGAAAAGGATTTCCAGATAAAATTCAAAAAAGAGATGTTAATTCACAAATAACAACCATGAAAAAATACTTAGAACAACATGTTGAAATGGAAATTCAAAAACATACATCTGCTATTCAAAAAAGCTCTAAAAGCATTGTATCTCGACTGTGGCAAGATCCTGTTTGGAGTAAAGTAATCGCTACAGGTATTTTGGCTCTCTTATCTGGTATTTATTTTTTCTGGAAAAATGATTTTATCTTAAAATCCTATGATTATCTTAAAACCCTATTAGGTTAGATACATGCACAAATTAGCAAATCAAGCGTTGGCGCAATCCATTCAAAAAAGCCATTACTAACTTTATTGGCGTGGTTGGCAATAAAGCGCTAGATGAAATAAATCGTGAGGATAATGTTGTCATTTCACCAATGGTGCGCTTGATGCACTTAACCTAGAGGCTCGTTGCATTGTTTTAGGAATGATCAATACTGGTTATCGACCAAGCGAAGGGTGTGGATTATTTCCTGAACATATCAAGCTTGAAGGAGCAGTTCCTCATATTTCTATTGAAGGAGTTGGTCGCCAGCTTAAATCTGTTCATGCTCGTCGGGTAATTCCACTTGCTGGTGTTAGCCTTGAGGCTTTTCAGCAATGCCCAAATGGCTTCCCTCGTTATCGAGACAACCCAAGCCTATCTGCTACAGTTAGCAAATATTTACGGGCTAATGACCTGCTTGAAACACCAAAACACAGCCTTTACGGCCTTAGGCACGCCTTTGAGGATCGTATGATTGCCGCTGGGATTGATGATCGCATTAGACGTGATTTGTTTGGGCATACGTTAAATCGAGAAAGATATGGTAAAGGCGCAACACTTGAACATTTACATCAGTGCGTTCAATCGGTTGCTCTTTGATTTACAATATTTTTTGCTCGCTCAATAATATCGAGCGTTTGCTTTTATTAGAAGCCAATGAAAATGCAACAATAGATGCTATCTAGGATATTGACCCTAATCAGATAATTCAGAAATAAGCACTAAATCAATTCCAACAGGTGTTTTAATTTTGCTGTCATTTGTAAGGAATACATCACAGCCTTCTTGCATCGCTGTTGCAACATGAAGTGCATCAGGAGTTTTCATTCCTATTTTACCTCGCAAAAATCCTGCTTGGATACAAATATCTCTATCAGCTGCCACAAGTTTGAAAGCGCCAACCTCACTTAGAAAATCAATAGATAGTTTAATTTTTTCTTGCGCATCTTGTTTCACATGTAGCGGCAAAATTTCAGTAAATATTATCTCTGAAGTTACGATTGAAAATTCACGGCTCTTGATAGCCATATGAATAGATTCTATTTGAGATGCGTATTCTTCGCTTCCTTCAAGAATATAGATAAAAATATTCGTATCAAAATAAACATTTCGTCCCTTTAAGATTTTTCTTAATCCCATGAGTTGCGTTCTTTACGGATATATTCATCAACTTTAGATGCTGAGCTGAATGTGCCTGCTGTAGCGCCAATGTATTTTGAGATGTCGATACCCTTTTCACGCATTTCACCCTTTATTTTAGGAACAACTTTTTGAGGAGTCATAACTACCTTTCCATCAACAATTTCACAATTAAACAAATCTCCTTTTGTTACATGGAGTTGTTTGCGAATACCTGCTGGCAAAGTAATCTGTCCTTTTTCTTTCAATGTTGTAAGAGGCATTAGATTTCCTATATGTTAGAATGTTAGAATGTTAGAATGTTAGAATGTTAGAAAGTACTACTCTAAAGATATGACTTTATGTTGCAATGTCAAGATTCAAAAAAGCAAAGGATAAGATGTAATACTATTGAAGAAACTTAGGCACGCTTTTGAAGATAGAATGATTGCCGCTAATATTGATGATCGCATAAGGCGTGATCTGTTTGGGCATACGTTAAATCGAGAAAGATATGGTAAAGGCGCAATGCTTAAACATTTGCATCAATGCGTTCAATCAGTTGCTCTTTGACGCACAACATCTCTTCAACACTCACTTGATTTTCATAGATAATGATATTATAGTATCACTAAGCAACTGCAAATAAGGGTTAGTAATATCATGATATCACTTATAACGCCGTCTAAAGCTCAAAAAAAGCTCACTGAAAACGTTCGCCTACGCCGATTGCAGATGGAACTAACCCAAGAAGGTTTAGCCAATCGCTCTGGCGTGCCGTTGCCAACGCTCCGTAAGTTTGAGCAAAAGGGTGCGATTTCTCTGGAATCATTCCTAAAACTTCAAATGGTGCTTGGTGGACTAGAGAATATCTTAAAAGCTACAGATGTAGAAAAGCAACGAACATTATTTTCATCAATTGATGAAGTTCTTGAGGCCGGCAGCACACCAACCCGCAAAAGAGGTAAGCACAAATGAGTAATATAACACCTGTGAAAAAAGTGCAGGTTGGAATTAATTTTGGTAGTGATGTCATGCCTGTTGGACGCTTGGCTATGCGTGAGCGCACTATCTATTTTGAATATGATCGCGCATTTATTGAGCGTGGGTTAGAAATATCTCCATTCCGCTTGCCATTAAAATCAGGTGTTTCTAGATTTGATTATGATACGTTTGAGGGCTTGCTGGGCGTATTTAATGATAGCCTACCTGATGGCTGGGGGCGTTTGTTATTTGATCGTTTTGCCCGCACACAAGGTATTGTTCCATCGAAAGTTACTCCCTTAGATCGCTTGGCACATATTGGTATGCATGGCATGGGCGCATTAGTTTTTGAGCCAGATTACAACGCTAATGACGCACATGATACTATCAACTTAGATAATTTAGCAAAGCAAGCACAAGACGTATTAGAAGGTGATTCTGATGAAGTTTTACAAGAGCTTCTCTCTTTGAATGGATCATCAGCAGGAGCGCGGCCTAAAGCGCTTATTGGCGTTAACCAAGCACGCACGCATATCGCATGGTGTCAATGATTTGCCTGTTGGATATACGCCATGGATAGTTAAATTTGCTAATAGCCAAGATGGTCTTGATACTGGTGCGATTGAATATGTTTATGCGCTGATGGCCGTAAAAGCTGGTATTAATATGTCTGATGTTCACTTATTCCCTGCAAAAAAAGGTGCTGGATATTTTGCCATTAAGCGCTTTGATCGAGAAGGTAACAAGAGATACCATATGCACACGGCTTGCGGATTGCTGCATTCAGACTTCCGCACACCATCACTAGATTATGAGGATTTAATCGCTCTCATAGGTATGCTAACACGTGATGTGCGTGAGGTTGAAAAGATGTATCAACTGGCGGTCTTTAATGTTCTATCGCACAACCGTGATGACCACGCCAAGAACTTCAGCTTTTTAATGGATGAACAAGGTCAATGGAAATTATCACCTGCCTATGATTTAACATTCTCATCTGGCCCACGCGGAGAACAAAGCACCATGGTAATGGGTGAAGGACAAAACCCAAAAACAGAGCATCTCATTAAACTGGGGGAGGAGGCTAAAATCGATAAAGACCGCATCCATGAAATTATTGAGCAAACACAGACAAGTCTCGCCAAGTGGCCAGAGTTGGCAAAGCGTCATGGTGTGAGCGCAGCTAATATTAAATTGGTTGGTGAGAAAATTGGGAAAGGTGTGTAATGAGTAATTTAAACGTATTGTCAGAGCAATGTGATTTAGTTATATGCAGTTTAACTTAACCTAAAAATCAATTTCATTTGGATAACCTTTGACGTGCTATATTTTTTGCACGTTCAATCGTTTCTTCTTTGGTTTCAAGAATAGCGAGATCACTTTCAAGTCTTTCAAAAATCGGAAGATAAACAGGATCACTTATAACCAATATAGCAAGTTTATCACGTGCCGAGCGCACACGCTCTATCTCTTTAGGGAGGTTTGTCGATTTGGTTATCTTTAGCCTA
>JAKISM010000102.1 GCA_021648585.1 Devosiaceae bacterium
TTGAGAGTTTTGCCAAGTTAAAAGGAACTCACTTTGATTTGTTGGATTTTGCTGATTTATTATATCAAGTCTTTCCCTAACTGGTAAAGTTACTGGTCTAGTAGGTTCAATTATTGCAACATTTCGCTCTTGCTCTCGCTTTGCCACCAGATCGTAAAAATCAACTTTATGCAATTTTTGCTTATTATCTATCTCAGTAATTTTTATTGAACTTACAGATTTCTCAACCTTCGAAACGTTTTGAGCAGTGGATATTGTTTGGTTTTTTGGACGCATTGATAGAGGCATTGGAATTGGCGCAATGATATTATTTGCTCTTGCGATAATATCTGATTGAGCTAAAGATGTTACTGCTTGCAATGTTTCGCTTATTTGCAACTCAGGTTGCTTTACTTGTGGGACATCTGGTTTAGGCGTGTCTATAACATCATCTGCCTTTTGCATCATCGTTAAATCTAAATTTTTAATTTGCAAAGAAACTATCTGCGCAATTTTAGATATAGCTCCAATATTGCTCGGTAATATTTGCTGCGTTTTTCTTTGGCTAACAATATTATTATAGGGCGTGTTTATCGCCATTTCTAGATCACCAACAATCCTAACTCCCTGCCCCGTAAGTGCTATTGTTTGATCTCCAACAGTTCTAAACTCTATAGGAATAGGAGTGGCATTTGACTTTACCTTAGCTGGCGGGTTTTGTTTTAATATAGTATTATTAGGCAAGTTAGGGCCAAAAGCAGGTATATCTAGAACTGATGTTTGCGGCTCATTTTTTATTGAATTAGAAGAGCCTATGCCACTATTTGGCAAAGTAATTAATAGTGCCAGCACACCCAAACTTAAAAGGCCTAATGTGCGTGAATGAAGTGACTTAGTGTCCATAAGAATATTCCTTCCAGCCCCCAAGACTTAGTAATATTCAACAATATAGTGGCTGCAATATGAACCTGATATTAACGGCTTTTGCGCCCCAAAAATCGGGCTAAAGCTAAAATAAGGTTTGAGCGATTCATGGTGTAAAAATGAAAATTAGTCACACCATTATCCTCCAATTCAATCACTTGCTCAGCGGCAACGGCTGCGGCAACTAGCGCATGGGTTTCAGGGTCGTCCTCTAGGCCTTCAAAACGCTCCAAGAGCCAAACAGGAATAGAAGCGCCACATCTTTTGGCAAAATTTGAAATTTGCGTAAAATTATGAATTGGCTGAATTCCGGGAACTATTGGCACGTTTATTTGCGCCTTTTCTACCCGCTCCATAAAGCGCCAATAATGATCATTATCAAAAAACATTTGCGTAATGGCACGATTTGCACCTGCATCAATTTTACGTTTTAGATTATCAATATCTGCGTTCCAATCCTTGCTTTCAGGGTGCTTTTCAGGATAAGCTGCAACTGAAATATCAAAATCACCTATTTCCCTAATACCTGCAACAAGCTCAGCTGCATTATTATAACCGTTTTCATGTGCAACAAAGGCCTCACCTATTCCTGTTGACGGATCACCACGCAATGCAACAATTCTGCTAATTCCAGCACGCTGATACCCACGCACCACTTCATCAACTTCATGGCGAGAAGCGTCAACACAAGTGAGATGGGCGGCAGCTTTTATACCAGTTTGCGTTGTAATTTTTTGCACCATATTAAGAGTGCGCTCACGGGTCGAGCCACCTGCCCCATAAGTAACGGACACAAAATCTGGCTCAAGCGGCGCTAGTTTTTTCAAGGCCTGCCAAAAACGTTCCTCTGCCTTATCGCTTTTGGGAGGAAAAAACTCAAAGCTTAGCTCTAAATCAGGAACTTCATTTTTTGGCCGCCTGCTTATTCTTTGCTTATTTATCATGCTCTAACACCCATATACATACGTTTAACCCATCTTCTTGTTTATTATTTGCTATTTCAACATAATCATTTACAGCCAATCCAGCTGCCTTTGCCCATATTTGCATTTGATTATTTGATATTCCCATTCTTAAGTGAGCATGTTCCGAACGTAAAATTTCAAAATCATGCGGAGCAAAATCTACAATTAGTATTTTGCCCTTATATGTGTTTAAGTTTTTTGCATGATAAATAATTTTCATAGGATCATCAAAATAATGCAATACCTGATGTAATATCACCATATCAGCACTATTTTCATATTCATCAAGTTGCTCAATATTTTGTAATCGCACTTGTGCATTTGAGATATTGCTTGAAGCTAATTTTGCTCGAGCGATTGAAATCATTTCATTGCTAGAATCAATGCCTATTGCTCGTTGATAATTATTAGCTAACAACTCAAGCATTCGTCCAGTGCCTGTTCCCAAATCTAACAATAGATCATATCTATCTTTTGCAATAAGTGAAATAATAGCATTCTCTATCTCTGTTTCACTTATGTGCATTGAGCGTATTATATCCCAATCTTTTGCAATTTTTGCAAAATATTTGTCGGCACGAACCTTCTTATTAGCCTGCAATTCTTTTAGGCGCTCTTTATCCTCCCGCAATTGCTCATCAAAAACATCAAGCCGAGAAATTAGCGAATAGACAAATTGCGCTTGTTCTGTACCGCTATTTAAGCCATAATAAACCCAAGCGCCTTCTTGGTGTCCAATAATAAGCTTAGCATCTGCTAGAATTTTTAGATGACGAGAAATTCGGGGCTGGCTTTGTTCAAGGATTTTGGTTAGATCTTTTACTGAAAGTTCGCCAAGCGATAAAAGCACCAAAAGCCGCAAGCGTGTTGTTTCACCTGCTGCTTTTAACTCACTAACAAATTTTTTAAGCTCTGCCAAATCAAATCCCAATCATATAAGGATATCTTTATATGATTGATTTTACTTTAGGTCTAGTGGTAATATTCAAACGGCTTCTTTTATATGAGATCTTTTGGACTTATCTTGCCATAATTTCAAAATACGAATTGCATCGTCCTGTCCAAGATTATCAAACCTAGCGCAAACATTGTTAATCTCGTTTTCTTGAGGGGCATCACGCCATGGCAACAAAGCAATGACCCCTTCAAATAGCTCGCTTGATAGCCCAAAAGTCTTGCAAGCAACACTAATTCCAACATAATCTTGAGAAGCTAACCATTTAACAAATGTTTGAGTTGACACATTCATCATTATTGTCATCGCAGCGGCTACATGATGTCCATATCCAAAACGAACAAAGCGTGCCAATGTAATTGTATTTAGCTGACGGCGATCATTTAGCGCCTTTACTTGACTATATGCAATTTTCCACTCAGAAGCACTAAAGCCAGCTTTTGACCTCATACGATTATAGACAACATCACTAACACTGTTGGCATTTGAGCCATTAGGGGATTCAGTTAAAGATAATTCGGATAGAACTTTAACCCCAGCAGAGCTAATTTCTTTACGCAATAATTTCCAATCAACATTTTTTCGATTGCGTAACCGTTCAGCCAAATCTTTATTGCTAGAAGCTAAATGAATAGTTTTTTCTAAGGCATGAGTACCAATAATAGCACTCTCATTTTCTAATAATTTAACCAGTGAGTTATGCCCACCATTATCAGCAATTGCATCACCAATTCTTTGCCCAACATTTTCACGACCAGCAATTACAACTCTATGCTCTTCCGTTTTTCCTTCAACAATCTCAATAAGATCATCATCGCTAAGAACATTTGAAAATTCAAGTAAAGGCCGTGCAACTTTAATATCATCATGGGCTAAGCGCATAACGACACTTCCGGGTGCTCTTTCAAGTGGAGCAAGAAGTTTAGCCACATGCTCACGTGCTTCAACCTCAACTAGTTCAACTAATTTGCATAATACTTCATCATATTGAGATACTTGACTATCATTACAATAATTAGAAACATTGGCAAATAATTGCCCCATATTCCTAAAAAGTTGATCCTGTTCGCCTGCATCTGCATTGTTTTTTAAGGCCTTTAGACCAGAAAAGACTTGCGATTTATCACCTACACTAGACATATTTAACTCCAAACATAATGTCATTCTTGGTGAATAATGCCACTTATTTGTAGATATGGTCTAAAGGATTAGAAGATAATTTGAATAAAATTTTAGAGAATATGCTAAAAGCTCAATAATTCTCTTGCAAAATCTAATGTTGGTAATGGCGGGGTTTAATTTAATCAAACAGCGTGTTCAAAATTGAAATAATCGCATCTGGTTTTTGATAAAAAACTAATTGCCCTGCATCTTCATGCTCAATTAGCTCAATATTTTCATATAGGTTAGCAAATTCTCTTACAGTCTTGATTTTTATTGTTTGGTCAAGAGTTCCGTGCGCTAGGACAACTCTCTGATGAACACGCTCTAAATAGCTTGACCAATCTCGTGTGACATGATGCGAGTCAACTTCAAATGCTCGATGCCCTTGCGCAATAACAAATTGATAACCAGCATGAATTGCAGCGCTAACATCAATATTTTGGGCTACTTCTCGATCTTTACTGCCTTTTGCATAAAGTGCATTCATAAATTCAACTTCTAAACCGCGATCAATCTGAGAAATTCCAGCTCTAAGAATTGTCGGTAGTAGATTTGGAGTAAACCGTGCCGTCCATGCTACTACTCGCTGGCGAGGTGACATTGATAAAATTTCACGAAATGATTTAATCGGGGTAACGCCTGAGATATTTAGAATAGCCAAAATTCTTTCTTGCAAAATAGAAGCAGCAGCAAATGCATATAGCGAACCTGCCATATGACCAATAATTGGCGCAGAATCTATTTCTAAATAATCCATAATATGGTGCAAATCAGCCGCAAATTCTTCAGGCGCAGTTTTGATTTCATAAGCTGGGGGACTATCAGAAAAACTGGGTCTTACAGGTGCAATCAGTTTAATATTGTTTTTAGCAAGCAACTTACCTGCAAATTTACAAGCATCATAACCATCTATCATTCCATGAATAAACAAAACTGGACGACCATCAGGAGCGCCAACCTGATAGACAGGCATGTTTCGATCCCCCTCTAGTGGAATCATTATTCGCTCTGAAGTTTCGTGTAAGTTTAATATTCTTGCTAATTTGAACTTCTGCCTACGCCCAAAAGCAGTTAAAGTAGCCATTATGCGCACAAGATCGGCTTGTGAACTCGTGCCAGTTTTATGTAACATGGATTTGACCTGTGTTCGTATAGTATGAACCGAGCGGTTACGCTCGTTGGCAATGTCATTTAATGATTTCCCCTCACATAATCCACGCCCGATTTGCAATTCGCTGGCACTCAACGCAAAGGCATCTATGAGCAATATTTCCACCCCTTTATCCCAGTCCAGACCAATAGCATAAAGGCAAAGCAAAGCTGGCTGATTACGTGCAAAGCGCATTGACTTTGCTAGAAATAACTGTGTTTTATTTTTGCCAGTTGCAGTGCTGGGAGAAAGATTAAAATTAAAAATATGGACTTGTTCAGCAACGTCTGGGCGATCAAGCCCAAGCAACATTACATGTAGATTATCATAGTCTTTTTTATCTATTAGTGACGATAATCCCTCAGCGAAGTAATATTGCCCTCAAGCGAACCCTCAAGCGAAGTAATATTGCCCTCAAGCGAAACAATATCACCAAGCAATTGTTTGGCGGGTTTATTTTGATGGATTATTTTTTTATTAGCAGCAATAAAAAAGGCTGGCTCTTTCTTTTGTGTTACAAATTGCTCTGGTGTGCCAGCGCCTTTTCCTTCGCGTCCTAGCTTTTCAAGTATTTCATAAGCACGCTGAAAATGAGCTTCTAATTCTGGATCATGGATATGTTTAGAAATTGAAATATCCGTTTCATGTTGCATTTCTAACTTGCTAAAGGTTGTTAAGAGATGCCTTTCCCATAGCGCCATGAAATCATCATAACTCTCTGGTTTTAGCACCACTTCATAGATTTCAGCAATAAGTTGAGCCTTGTTTGCGCTTTTGGACATCGTGATTTTTCAAAAATGATAATTTAAGTAGAAATAATTACCAACATACCCCATTTGGGTGATGCGTCAATATTTATATTGCTTATAATGATTCATACTTTGGTAACTCTATTAAAGAGCGATAGTTCTATGAGCAGAATAAATAACTTATTTCACGGCGGCCGTATAGTAAAATATAAAGGTCAAGCGGCAAGCTATGCGCCAAGTTTTGGGCAAGCCCTTGCCCCTGCTTTTAAGCGAGCGGCATTGGCGTTGTTAAGTTCAGCTACTATTGCAATTTTGGCTACAGCATTAGCGCCTTCAAGCGCCTTGGCGCAAAACCTATATTGGGACGGATCTGATACAGTAGCCGATGGCAATTTAGATGGCGGAGCGGGAACGTGGAATGCAACCAACACCAACTGGGCTACAAATGGCGGAGGCGGAACTAATCAGGCATGGGTTGCTGATACAAGAGCTATATTTAGCACAAATTTTGGCGCCGTCGCAGGAATAGTTGAAATAGACGGCGATATCAATATTGACGATATGTATATTGGTAGCGGGTATGAACTTGCTGATAGTGATGGAAACGGCAAATTGATTGTTAGCGATAGTGTTTTTTATAGTCAGTTCGATGGTGCAGGCACATCAGAAATTTCTGCCGAAATTGCAGGGACTGGAGGCGTTCAAGTTTCTACTACTGGACCCAGTGTAGCAATTACACTTTCAGGTAATAATAGTTTTACTGGCAAACTTAACGTATCTAGTAAAGGTACTGTAAATGTAACAGGCACAATTGCCACAGAAGCTATAAACATATTTAATAACGGGCAATTCCTTGCATCTGCAGGAGCCTTGGCATCTGGGGCTAATATATACGTGGGTCCTAATGGTGCAGTTTTTACCAATAATGGTAATAATACTATCAGTTCTATATATGGTTGGGGGACTTTTAACCTTGCTGCAGGAACGCTGACCACTGATGGCGATGAGGACAATCAGGGTATTGGTGGGGATATTTCTGGCGGTGGCTCTTTGACCAAGCAGGGCGCTGGTATTCTTACCCTATCAGGCAATAACAGCGCCTTTACTGGCGGCATTACTGTTGCTGGCGGCACTTTATCACTGCAAAATAACAGTGCGGCAGGCACTGGCACAATCACCACAACTGGCTCAGTGATTGATTATGGCGATGGTATAAATATTGCCAATCTGATAAATATAGATTCTGATACTACCAAATTACAAGTTCTAGCTGGCACTGCCGAACAATCTGGCATTATTTCTGAAACAAATGGCCCTCGCGCACTAGAAAAAATAGGCGCAGGTGAGTTGATATTATCCGCGATGGAAAATTACTATACTGGCACTACAACCATCAGTGCTGGCACTCTATCGCTTAATAGTAATGAAAACGATGCTATTAATAACTCAAGTGCTGTTACAATCGGCTCTGCTGGCACTCTTAATCTCATGGCAAGTGAAGTGATTGGCTCTTTGGCTGGAAGCGGTGCTGTTACATTTAGTTCTAACCAAATACTAACTGCTGGCGTTGATAATACAGATACCGATAATAGTGGTTTGATGAGCAGTGCAACTGGGCGGTTCACCAAAGATGGCACTGGCGAAATGATCATCTCTGGCAATAATAATGTGCTAAGCAGAGTTGATATTGAAGGCGGAACTTTAACATTAACAGGGGCTAATTTTACAACTAGCCCTTCAGGCTTCGGCTTCGTAATTGATGAGAATTCTACACTAATTGCCAATAATGTGGGCGGCAATGCAATTGCAGATAGTTCTAGAATCGATTTAGTTGCTTCCTCCTCCACTTTTGAAATTAGAACAGATGAAACTATTGCTGGCATTAGCGGCTCAGGCAGTGTGATTCTTAATGGTGGAACATTGACTTTAGGAACGGCTTCTAACTGGGGCACGGGCAGTGTATTTTCTGGTACAGGTGGTGGCATCGTAAAACAAGGCACAGGTACTCTACAACTTTCTGGCGACAACACATATACTGGTGCGACCACAATCAACGGTGGAACCCTGAATGTTTATGATTCTAATGGTGGTAATAGCACCGCACTGGGTATCAATAGCGCTGTGACGGTTAACGCCTCAGGAACGCTCGAACTCCGTGATGGAACTAAGGGGTCACCTAACCCTTTTACGTTGCTAATTGGCTCTCTGGCTGGCGCAGGAATTGTAGAGCTTGATGCAAATAACCTTAGTGTGGGCGGGGACAATACGGATACAGATTTTTCTGGAACTACTACAGGAACTGGTAGTGTATTAAAAACCGATACTGGCACACTAACCCTTTCTGGGGCAAATACATATACTGGCGGCACTACAATCACCGCAGGAACATTATCGCTAACTGGCGGTGCGGCGATTGCTGATGTTGGGGCTGTGACGGTTGATGCAAACGGCACGCTTAATCTTATGACAAGCGAAACTATTGGTGCAATGAATAATGCTGGTATTATTAATCTGCAAAATTCTGCTATTGGCAATAATCTCACCATTATGGGCAATTATGAAAACACTGGCACGTTAAAGATTGATGTGAACAATCTTAGCGCGTCTGATACTTTAGATGTAACTGGCACGGTTACACTTGGCGGAGTTTTAGATGTTTTCTCAATGGGTGCAAATGCTGATTATCCTCTCGGGGACAGTTTTACCTATACTATCATTGAAAATGATGCCGCTGATGCGGTAAGTGGAACATTTGCCAGTATAGAAAGTAATTTCGCCTTTTTAGATCCAACAATCAATACCAGTGGAGGCGATGGAAATGATGTTGTTTTGACACTGGCTCACACTAATTCAGTGCCTGATTTCAAACCGTTTGCTACCAATGCAAACCAAAGTTCTGTTGCCATAGCGCTGGCAAGTTTT
>JAKISM010000103.1 GCA_021648585.1 Devosiaceae bacterium
TTAGACGAACAAGTGCGTTAGGGGTTACAAGTAGGCATAATTTTTTGCGTTGTGGATTATCTAGCGCAGCACGAACACTATGCAGTCCATAAATATAAAGCGGTTCATCATCTTTTTTTGTCGTTCGTCTTTTTGGGGGGAATTTATTTTTACTCATTTAATAATTTGCTTCTTTAATTTGTTATAGTGTCAAGATAGCTATGCTAACAGTAATTTGCCTAGTTGCATAATAGTTTGAGGGCAAGTGTCAAAGCAATAATGATTATTTTCTGTTCTGGCTTAAGTTTTATATTGACAAATGCACCCTTGCACGACCATAAATCGCAAGTTGATTTTATTATTGAAATCAGCAAGGTCGATTGTGCTTTTTAAATGATCTTGGAGGAGTGTCCGAGTGGTTAAAGGAGACGGACTGTAAATCCGTTCGCTTAGCGTACGCTGGTTCGAATCCAGCCTCCTCCACCATCATCATTTGAAATTCGCATAAGCCATGCGGGTGTAGCTCAATGGTAGAGCAGCAGCCTTCCAAGCTGAATACGAGGGTTCGATTCCCTCCACCCGCTCCAAAGCTTAATATATCCGCTAGAATTGTATGTGAGTTGAAAGGTTATAGAACCCTCGATTCTTTGTTTGCCCAACTTCGTTGGGGTGGTTCGATTTCCTCCACCCGCTCCATTAGCACTTCTAGTTCGCAAGGCGAACTATAGAATTGCTTATGCCGCTCCGAAGCTCCGCTAGGAGCGTAGGGGGGCTGCCAGAAATACTACTTTACCCTGCTGCCGTTTATATATCTCACGCTAGTTCGCTTTGCTCACGCTCCGATGGGGCGGCGCTAGCGCCGGCGAGCCCAAAGCTCGCTATACTGATAGAATGGAGTGTTAAACGCTAGTAGTTTTTATATTTTGCTTCTTTATTTTTGTTGCCATCAAATTCACTAATGTATCCGATTATAATGCTGATTTTAACAGCATTATAACTTTTGAATAAAAAAATGTAATATTAAATATTGCCTTGCTAAAGCACAAAAAACCACACATTATAATTTTTGAGCGCAATTACCTCTAATAAAATAATAATTTTCAAGAGTTAGTGCGATCTATAAAGTAAAAATACTGAACAAAATTTCTGGGAGGAAAATATGAAAACTGGTTTAAAACTTGGTCTAGCTTTTTCAGGTATGCTTGTCGCATTTCCTGCGATGTTTTTTGCAGCGCCTGCATTGTCAGACGAATTGAATATGGTTTGCTCAAATGAGCAAGATTGGTGCGATCTAATGGTTGCGAATTTTGAAGCAAAGACTGGAATTAATGTTGCAATGGTACGAAAAAGTACTGGCGAAACACTAGCTCAGGTACGAGCAGAATCAAGCAATCCAAAAATTGACATTTGGTGGGGAGGCACTGGCGATCCGCATCTAGTTGCAGCTCAAGAAGGCCTAACTCAAGCATCTGGTGTTGATACTTCTGAATTACAGGATTGGGCTGTTAATCTATCTAATATTTCTGACGGCAAAACTATTGGCATACATCTTGGTGTGTTAGGAGTTGCTTATAATACCGAAGTATTGGCAGAAAAAGGCCTAAACCCACCAGCATGTTGGATGGATTTAACAAAAGCAGAATATAAAGGAGAAATCCAAGTAGCAAACCCTAACAGTTCAGGAACTGCTTATACTGAACTTGCAACTATTGTGCAGGTATTTGGTGAAGATGAGGGCTTCAAAATACTCAAAGATATTGGTGAGAATGTTAATCAATATACCAAGTCTGGCTCTGCTCCATCAAAAGCAGCAGGACGAGGAGAGACCACTATTTCTATTGGCTTCCAACATGATATGATTAAACTAGCTATTGCTGGATTTCCTTTAGCAATCGTTACGCCATGCGAGGGAACTGGCTATGAAGTTGGCGGTGTTTCAATTATTGCAGGGGCAAAAAACCTTGATTCAGCTAAAAAATGGGTTGAATATGTGATTAGTGCTGAAGCGCAAAATCATGGCCCTGAGGTTAATGTGTTTAATGTGCCTTCAAATAAGAATGCTACTATTCCAAAAGAAGCTCCACCAATCGCATCACTAAAATTGATCGATTATGATTTTGCAACCTATGGTTCAAGTGAAACCAGAGAGCGTCTATTGGCTCGTTGGGATGCAGAAGTTGGTGATCCTAACTAACTTTAGTTTTAGGACTTTATATGTGGGGTCATAATTGATCCCACATATATATTTTTATTCATCTGAGCAGATGAAGATTATTTAGAATTTACTATATTGGGGAACAATGAAAAAAACTGCAATAATTTGGCAGATTATTGGGCTGTTGGGTGCTTTATTGTTTCCTTGGTATATGGTTCAGGGCGGCTTTTTTTCGTTTGGCTGGGTTGGCGGAATTTTTTCTGATCCAGAGAATGCCTCGGCATTTGCACAAGGATTATTACATCAAAAATGGTGGTTAATAACTTCGCTTCTTCCCCTTGTGGGCACGGCGCTTGCTTTATTATTCATAAAAAACACTAAATTATTAGCCAAGTTTTTAGTTATGATATCCATTGCTGGCCTAGTGCTGATTTTTGCTCAGGGTTTCATTGTTTCTCGAACTGGCGCACGGATATTTGCTGATTTATTTGTTGGTGGGGCTGGTGAGGCTGGACAAGTTGGATTTGGCGCTGGCGCTTTTGTTGTGCTTTTCTCGCAATTATTCATATTAACCACTGGCTTTTCTGGATTAGGCAAGGGACGTGGAGATGCCTTTATTGTTGGCCTAATCGGCTTAATTGTTTCTCTAGTCGGAGTATTTGTATTTTTCCCTGTTTCTCATATTCTTATTCAGGCATTTGAGGGGCCAGAAGGCAGCCTTGGTTTGAGCGAGTTTTTTGATAATTTTACCTCTAGTAGAATTTGGGGAGTTAGATGCTTATATGAAGCAAAGAGTTGTGGCACTGCTTGGAACTCGTTGTTTTTAGCTATTATGACAGGTGCAGGCACAACCTTGTTAGGGCTTGCATTTGCTTTGATTGCAACTCGTACCAATTTTAGAGCTAAGCGCTTGCTTAGGGTTCTAACCATCATACCTATCATCACCCCACCATTTGTTATTGGTCTGGCTTTAATATTGCTATTTGGTCGTTCAGGCATGGTTTCTGAATTTCTCAATGATTATTTTGATGTAGAGAAAACTCGCTGGCTCTATGGTTTTTGGGGCATTTATATAGCGCAATTACTTTCATTTACCCCAATCGCTTTTTTAGTGCTTATCGGGGTAGTTGAGGGAGTTTCTCCCTCGATGGAGGAAGCATCACAGACCTTAAATGGTGATAGATGGCAAACATTTCGCTTTGTTTCATTTCCGCTAATGCGTCCAGGGTTAGCCAATGCGTTTTTACTTGGCTTTATTGAAAGCATGGCCGATTTTGGCAATCCACTTGTGCTTGGCGGAAATTATAGCGTGCTATCAACCGAGATATATTTTTCGATTGTTGGGGCAGTGGCCAATTCAGGGAAGGCGGCAACTTTAGCCATAGTTTTACTTTCTATGACGCTTGGTGCGTTTTTGGTGCAGCGCATGTGGCTTGGGAAAAAATCCTATGCAACGGTTACAGGCAAGGGCGATAGTGGACAACATGCATCACTTAATCCGCTGTTGCGTGGTTTTTGTTATGCTACGGCAATTCCATGGGCGATATTTACTGTTATCGTTTACACAATGATTGTCTTTGGAAGTTTTGTAAAACTTTGGGGCTATGATCATAGCTTTACCTTTGCTCATTATATTCGTGCTTTCTCAATTAATTTTACCGATGGCATTCGCTTTACAGGTGTTGCTTGGGATAGTTATTTTACAACATTAACAATATCATCAATCGCTGCCCCGCTAACTACTATTGTTGGTCTGGCAACCGCTTATTTGCTGGTGAGGCAAAAATTCGTGGGCAAGCAAGTGTTTGAATTTTCAACTATGCTTAGTTTTGCAATTCCGGGAACAGTTATTGGTGTTTCGTATATTTTAGCATTTAACGTGCCACCGATTGAGTTAACTGGCACGTCAATAATTTTAATTTTGGTTTTTGTTTTCCGCAATATGCCTGTAGGGGTTCGGGGCGGTATTGCGGCTATGTCACAGCTTGATAAAAGCCTAGATGAGGCATCGATTACCTTAGGGGCTAATAGCTTTACAACAGTTAGAAAAATAATTGTTCCGCTCATGGGGCCAGCAATTTTAGCTGCATTAACTTATAGTTTTGTGCGGGCAATTACTTCGGTTAGCGCTGTTATTTTCTTAGTTAGCGCTAAACATAATATGGCAACCTCTTTCATTATTGGCAGGGTTGAAAATGGCGAATTCGGTATTGCTATTGCTTATTCAACTGTGCTGATTGTAACCATGCTTAGCGTAATATTATTGCTGCAATTCATTATAGGTAAGCGTCGTTTGCGTAGAGAAAATCGTATTCAAAAACACACAAAAAATAAAGTGGCTCAAGCCTGATTTAAATAAATAATTTGCGGAGAGTTTTATGTCTAATAATCAAATAACAGGATCAGTTCGCTTTGAGAACGTAGTAAAGAATTATGGTTCTGTTGTAGCGCTTAAAGGCTTAACACTTGATATTGTGCCGGGTGAATTAGTAACATTATTGGGTCCTTCTGGGTGCGGAAAAACCACGACATTAAGATTAATAGCGGGGCTTGAGGCGGCAACTAATGGTAATATTTTTATTGGCAATGATAATGTAACTCATCTTTCTGCAACCTATCGAAATGTATCAATGGTTTTTCAATCTTATGCACTATTCCCTCATATGAGTGTTCTTGACAATGTTGCTTATGGCTTAAAGGTAAGTTCTATTCCAAAAAAAGAAGCCTATGATAAAGCACGTGATGGCTTAGCTATGGTTGGCTTAAAGGGCTATGATGAGCGTTTGCCTTCAGAATTATCTGGCGGACAACAGCAACGGGTGGCAGTTGCACGTGCTGTGGTGCTTGAGCCAGAGGTGCTTTTACTTGATGAGCCCCTATCTAATCTTGATGCAAAATTGCGCCGACAGGTACGTGAGCAAATTCGCCAAATTCAACAAAGATTAAGTTTGACCACTGTTTATGTAACGCATGATCAAGAAGAGGCTATGGCAGTGTCGGACAGAATAATCGTTATGAAAAATGCTGAAATAGCTCAAATAGGAACGCCAAAGGATTTATATAATACTCCAAATTCAAAATTTATTGCAGATTTTATCGGAGATGCAAATGTAATAGATTGTGAAATAAGTGCTATAAAATCAGGAATTGCAACGGTTGAAATTGTTGGGGCAAAGTTAAAAATCCCAACTAAACAAACCACAGTTTTTAATGCGTCATTGGTTATTCGCCCTCAAAATGTGATCCTTGAGCAAGCTAGTAAAAAAGCCAACATTAAAGGCACTGTTACTTATGCCGCTTATTTGGGAAATCAAATTCAATATACGCTTGATAGTGCTATTGGAGAATTATTTGTAGTTGATAATAATATGGTAGATATGTTCAAGGTTGGGTCTGATGTTGATATAATCTTGAATGAAAAGGAATTGGTGCTAGTTTCAAAATAAATTTAGCGCCCTAGTTTATATAGAATAATGTCTAATCGTTCATCTGTTTAATTTTCACTCAAGGAGTTTTGAGGTTTGCTTTTTATGAGTTTTTATAAATAGCCACCATAGATATACTAATAATAAAAAGGACGCCTAAATCAGACGCCCCTTTTTGTTTTGTTGAAAATATTATCCTTCGCTCTTCATCAAGCAAAGTCTTTTGGCAACTGGATTTTGTATCGCATCACAATTAACTACAATAGCTGGAGCTTGAGTTGGTGCTGGGCTAATGGAATTTATCACATTAATTGTTGGTAATTGATATCCTTCTTCAAGAGCCGTTTTTACACAATTTCCTCGCTCCCAACCGGGGGGCAAAGCATTAAGATCAACTTGCTTCCATTTTGGGTGTCCATTTTGCCTTAGATATTCAATATTGCGATTTATCAAATAAGATATTTTTGTTACTACCTCGCATGACTGTTTCAAATAATCATTTCGGTTTGGGTCATATTGATATGTCATCAAAACAGCTTTAACCGCAGGAGTTAAAACATCGCTCCGAAGCCAAGGATATGTCCCAGCCTTTATTGTAGCAGTGCCATAATATCCGCTTATCGCACCAGCAGCAACGGGAATAAGCTTAAGATCATCATTAGCATTTGTGTCTAATAATAATTTTGTTGGCGCTCCTGCTACATAGACAAATGCGTCAATCCGTCCCGCTCGTAACTCTTCAAGAGCTTGTGAAGCTTTAATTGTTACTAAAGTTTGCGGTCTTATATTTGTAACTTCAAACAAAAATGTACTTGTTAGATTAGTACCACTATTTGGCGCTCCAACAGCAACAATTTTACCAGACAAATCCGCTATAACATTGATAGAACTTGAACTTTTAGCAACTATGTGAACTTCTTCATTATATAAAGGGAATGCTATTTTTGTTCCATTAGCAATGCGTCGCATTGCTTTATCTTCATTTTTGAATGTCTTGATAAAATCAAGAACATCACTTTGCACAATTCCAAATTGCGTAAAAGGTCGATCTCTAACTGCCTCAATATTTTCCATAGAGCCAGCAGATTCCACCACAGTGACATCCATATCTATGGCTTTTGCAAGGTTGGCAATATCATTGCCTATTTGGATGTAAGTCCCAGTTGCTCCTCCAGTCATTATATTGACTTCAAAACTATAAGAAGGATTGCTTGCAAACAGAAAAATTAGAATTATAGATTTTACGAACGTAAATTTTCTAAGAACTTTATTAAATAATATATTATTAGTCATTTTATAACCTCTGATTTGGCCCCCAAACCAGAACAAGTATTATAACTTGAGATGCTTATTACTTTGTTAACAGCGAGTTTTATCAAAATAAAAGTTTGGAGTGCTCAATTTATTCAGCCCTCAACTAAATCTAAAAAACAAACTATTGAATTAAATATTTTCCTCATTATTAATATAAACAATAATAAAATACAGATAAATGTGACTGTTTTTAGACGTTAAACCATAAGTCGCATTTGAATAAGAAATAACTCTTTTACCATTATAGAAATAACTCTTGCACCATTTACTAAATACATTTAGATAAACGCTTGGCTTATAGGGGTGTAGCTCAGTTGGTAGAGCATCGGTCTCCAAAACCGAGGGTCGTGGGTTCGAGTCCCTCCGCCCCTGCCATTAGCTTTTATATATCTCACGCTAGTTCGCTTTGCTCACGCTCCGATGGGGCAGCGCTAGCGCTGGCGAGCCCAAAGCTCGCTATACTGATAGAATGGAGTGTAAAGTTTTTATTCTTCGTATCTTTATATAATCTCGCCTTTGATCTCCAAAGCCCAATAAATACAAAATATTCCCAATATCCTCTTGCTTTTTGCTCACTAATTTTATAGACAGCATTAAACATTGCCGCTTGAGGAGATTCATGCGGTGGTTTATTATGTTCTAAATTATTGGTTATGTTCTAAATTACAAGTACTTATTCTAGGTTTTGGATTTATCTTCTGAAATCAAAAATAAAAATTCTAACGATCGAAAAAACAGGTATTTCATAATGGCTCGTACAAATCCACTTACATTCTTGCAGCAAGTTCGCACAGAATTAAAAAAAGTAGTGTGGCCGTCAAGAAATGAAACTCTTGTCTCAACAATCATGGTTTTGATCATGGTTTTGCTGGCTAGCCTGTTCTTTATGTTTGCAGATCAGCTAATTTCTTTTGCTGTGCAATCATTATTGTCAATTCGTTAGGTTTTATTTGCCGCTAGGTTTATTTGTCGTTTTTGTGTTTGGGTTTTAAGGATTAGGGTTAAATTTTATTATGGCGAAACGCTGGTATATAGTTCAGGCATATTCCAACTTTGAACGTAAAGTTGCTGACGCATTATTAGAAAAAATCTCACTTAAAAAGCTAGATGCTTTATTTGATGAGGTTCTTGTGCCAGTTGAAAAAGTTGTTGAAGTTCGTCGTGGGCGTAAAGTTGACGCTGAGCGCAAATTTTTCCCTGGTTATATTTTGGTGAAAATGGAATTGACCGATGAAACATTCCATCTAATTAAAAACACACCAAAAGTTACTGGATTTTTGGGAGCTGATAATAAGCCAAAGCCAATATCTGAAGCAGAAGCACAAAATATTTTGCAGCAAGTGCAAGAAGGTGTTGATCGTCCAAAACCATCAATTTCGTTTGATATTGGTGAGCAGGTACGGGTAAGCGACGGGCCATTTGCTAGCTTTAATGGTATTGTTGAAGATGTAGATGAGGAACGAGCACGCCTCAAAGTTGAAGTTTCTATTTTTGGTAGAGCAACTCCAGTTGAATTGGAATATGGGCAGGTAGAAAAACTATAGTTTGTAAGGAAAGCAACCTAGCGAGATATAGCTTGGGGAAAGAATAAACGGCGGGGGTGTCCCCGTGTCGTAGCGCGGGGCAGGCTCTGGTCGGGAGCAAAGCGACCAACGGCGACAAGAATAAAACGGCTACAAGAGTAAAAGTGCGTAAGGAAAAAGAATAACGGCGGGGGTGTCGGGGTCGGGAGCAAAGCGACCAACGGCGACAAGAATAAAACGGCTACAAGAGTAAAAGTGCGTAAGGAAAAAGAATAACGGCGGGGGTGTCGGGGTCGGGAGCAAAGCGACCAACGGCGACAAGCATAAAACGACTAGAAGAGTAAAAGTGCGAAAGGAAAAAGAATAAGGGCGGGGGGGTCGGGGTCGGGGGCAAAGCG
>JAKISM010000104.1 GCA_021648585.1 Devosiaceae bacterium
TGGATTTATCCAATAACTAGCTTTTTCGCTCCAGCCATCAGGGCCTGCAGGGCGAAACAAATCTTGCCCCATTAAAACCATTGAGGAATGGATATTTCTTAAATCCTTTGGTGTTGCATTAGCTAATTCATTGCCCAAACCTAGTGCCCTAATAGCAGAAATTACATATTCACTTGGCCATTTTACCTTGTCGTCCATTGGCTTAGCGCTATCTTCATGCGTTAACATTGCCGCATAGGTTACCATTAAATCACCACCCGATTGCAAATAGGCTTGTTTAATTGTTGCAACTAAATCTTTTGATGGATTTTCTGAAATAAAATGAGTGGCAAGTTTTTTAGCGATGTGATTTGCAGTTTCTGGGTGCATAGCTAAATCATCAAGGAACGCCATAATATGTCTTAGGTTTGGCTTTGCTCCACCATAAGTCTTGCCTAAAATTGTCTTTTTACCCGGCTCAGAAATTCTAGGGTTAAACACAAAACCGTTTCTGCCAACTGTAAGACCAGTTAAAAGTTTTGCAAATTCTCTAACGTCTGTTTGCGTGTAACTTGCCCCAACTCCCATTGTATGCAGCTCTAAAATTTCTCTAGCTAGATTTTCATTAAGCCCTTTTTTGCGGTTCTTTCCTGCAACAGAATTTGGACCAATAGATACTTGTTGGTCTAAATATAATAACATTGCAGTGTGGGTGGTGCTGGCTTTTAATAGGTCAGAAAACTTGCCACCAATATTTGCTCTAATAGCTTCATTTGTATAAGCACCATTGGCCAGCATAATTTCAAGATTTCTACCACTAACCGTAAAATTATCAGCCCAAAAAGCTACTAATCTTTCACGAAACCCATTTTTTGAAACCGCCGCCCGCACCATAAAAGCCTTAATATCTTCAGCCACCCATTGCTGCATTTTCTTTCTTATGGCTTTTAGATTTCTAGTAGCATTGCTCTTATTTTGCTTCTCTTCTTTTCTTGCTTTTCGTAATTGCTCATAAATATCTATACGCTCTTTTATGGAGGGGCGAGACAGTTTATTATCTAATGGATCGGGGTTTTTAAGGTCAGCTAAAATATCTGATACATTGTCAAAAGCGGGCTCATTTGGGCTTAAGCCATAACCAAATCTGATGTTTAATATAGGTTTTGAAATTGTCATCATTTTTCCTAACTTAGCTTTAGGATATATCAACATAGGTAAATGTTCAAATTAAGCTTTGTTAATTTTATTACCAAATAGTAATGATTGGGCGGCTTCAAAAGATGCTCTCGCCGTACTAAACCCACAAAAAAGGCGCTAAATCCTTTTAGATAAAGCGCCTTAAATATTTAATGAAAGTAGTTTTAGTCTCTTGAAACTACTTGCCAATTAGCATCTTTAATAACTGAGATAATAACTTCATCAACGCCTGCATGATCCTCTTTAGAGAAATCAACTTGTGCATCAAGAATATCATCGTAATATGAAAGGCTTTCCATACCAGCAATAAAGCTCTCAACGGTTAAATCTTTACCAGCAGCTTCAAGCGCACGTACTAGGCTTTCTGCACCAGCACGACCAAGTACTGCACCAGTTCCTGGTAGTTGCTCTCCTGTTGCTTTTGTATAAGACATAAACCATGCGCCAAGTGTTGCGTTAGTTTTTACACGTGGCAAAATATCGCTCCAAACTGCTGCTGCATAAAGACCCTCGGTTACACCACCCGGAACTTTTGCCATTACTGAATGGAAGCCCGCAGCAGAAGAAATAAACCTTGCTTCAGTGAAGCCAATTTTTTGTGCTGTTGCGTAAGCAGTAATTGTTTGGCGCACTCCAAGTGCCATTGCAACAATACCACAATCAGCTTCTTTTAGCTTGCTTAATGCACCAACAAAATCTGCATCATCTGGTTTATGAGTTGTTTCAGCGGCAAATGTTAGACCAAGTTCAGCAGCTACATCATTTGCGCCTTCTTGAATTTCTTTACCAAAATCAGAAGGAATATACATAGCGCAAACATTTGCTACACCCTTTTCATTATTAAGATAAGTTACACCTTGTTTGATTTGCTCATAATACGAAGCACCCGGTGAGAAATGTAAGTTAAACGGATCTTGTAATATTTGCCTTGCCATTGTTAGTGGAAAAATATTTGGAATATTTTTCGCATCGGTTAGCTTAAAGCCTGCAATATTCATTGGCGTACCAACTTGTAAGAAAGTCGCAAAAACCTTATCACGATTAACTAGTTTGTTTATTGCTTGTGTGGCTTTTGGTAATTGATAGCCGTGATCTTCAACAATAAATTTAATCTGACGACCATGCACACCGCCATTGGCGTTTACTTCGTCAAAATACAGTTGCGCAGCTTTTGCTGATGGCGCACCAAAGGCTGCAAAAATACCTGATAAATCAGTGCTTGAGCCTATTTTGACTTCTCTATCCGTTACGCCTTGCGTTTGTGCATAAGCACCAGCAATAAGGCTGGCACTAATTGCCAGTGTTGCTGTTAGTTTTTTTAATATATTCATATTTTCCTCCTGTTAAAATTTTTCCCTAATACATCTCATTAATGAGAGCATCATATTTCTTTTCGACAAATGAGCGTTTTAGCTTCATTGTAGCCGTTAATTCATCATCCTCTGCGCTTAGTAAAATGTCAATCAGGCGAAACTGCTTTATTTGTTCAACCCGAGCAAAATCCTCATTTACCTCTTGCACAATGCTAGCAATTAATTCTTGCACTTGTTTTGCAGCACAAAGAGAAGCAAAATCATTAAACGGTATTTTCTTCTCTTGTGCAAATTTTTCAACATTTTCCTGATCAATCATAATCAAACAAGTGAGATATTTGCGCCTATCACCAATTACCACCCCATCAGAAATATAAATTGAGGCTTTAAGTTTATTTTCAAATTCTGAAGGCGTTATGTTTTTGCCCCCAGCAGTGATAATAATATCTTTTAAGCGCCCAGTAATGGTGAGAAAACCGCTCTCATCTAAATGACCAACATCACCAGTTAAAAGATAGCCATCTTTACTCATAGTTTCTTTGGTTTTTTGCTTGTTTTTCCAATATCCGGGGAACACATGTGCGCCTTTAAGTTGGATTTCTCCGCTTTTTGCAATGCGAATTTTTGTACCCGGAATTGCAGGCCCAACTGTGCCAACCTTATTGTGAGTAACTAGATTAACCGAAGTAACGCCACTTGCTTCCGTTTGCCCATAGCCTTCTAATAATTCAACTCCTATTGCATGATAATAGCGCAATAGGTCTGGTGAAATTGGTGCAGCTCCTGTAACTGCTCTCTTTACTCTGCTCATGCCAATCATGCGGCGCAAATTGCTCAATACTAGGAAATCCCAAATCTTATAATTTAGCTCTGTTAAAAGGGGAGCTTTTTTATTTTCTATGGTGAAATTACCCCTAGCCATGCCAGCACTAACTGCTGTTTTATAAGCCCATTTGCCAATAGAAGTTCCCTCTTGCGCCATTATTGTAAGACGTGAATATATTTTCTCCCATACACGAGGCACAGCAGTAAACACATGCGGTTTTACTTCTTGCATATTGTCAAAAATTGTCTCAGTACTTTCAACAAAATTAGTAATTGTCTTAAAAGCTATCGGCAAATAAACAGAAGTGTTGCGCTCAAGCACATGGCAAAGCGGCAAGAAACAAAGCTGCTCATCATCTCTATCATAGGGCAAAACTGGTAAACAAGAACCAATGGTAAAAATGATATTTTCGTTTGAAAGCATTGCGCCTTTTGGCTTGCCTGTTGTGCCAGAAGTATAAATTAATAGCGCAATATCACTTGGTTTTGATTTTGCAATTTCATTAGAAAATAACTCAGGCCTTTCTTGATGTAATTTTTCGCCCAAATCATATAATTCATCAAGAAACATTGCTTTTTTATCAGAAAAATCATGCAAGCCATCTCTATCAAAAATTATAACTTTTTCTAAAGTTGGAACATTATTTTTTATCTCAAGATATTTATCAAGCATCTCGTCATTTTCAACAATTAGGAATTTTGTACCTGAATCATTGATTAAAAACTCTAACTGCGAGGGCGAATCTGTTGTGTAAACTCCAGAAGCAATGCCGCCAACTGATTGCACTCCCATATCGCAATATAGCCATTCTTTATTATCTTCTGAAAGAATCGATACAACATCGCCTCGTTTTAGACCAAGTGAAATTAGCCCTAAACCTATTTTTCTGGCGTGAACATAATATTCATTCCATGAATAAGAGCGCCATATCCCAAGATGTTTTTCTCTATGGGCAATTTTTTGATCCAGTTCTTGGCATCGTTTTTCAAATAGTTTAACTATACTATCGCAAGCATCAATATAATATGGGGGCTTGCTCAAATCAGCATTTACTGAAATAGAATTGATTATTTGTTGCTCTGGCATTTTTTGTTTTTCGCTCATTTAATTGCCAACCTTAACGCCAAGTTTTGCGTTGTTTATAACGTTTTTGCCCACGCTCACCTGCCTCACTAACCCCAAGATAAAACGCCTGAATATCTTTTGAAGCGGCAAGTTTTTTAGCGTCATCTGCCATTACTATGCGCCCAATTTCCATCACATAACCATAATCAGCAACCTCAAGCGCTACTCGTGCATTTTGCTCAACCAATAACATGGTTACACCCTGCTCTTTATTTAGGCGCTTAAGAATAGTGAAAATTTCTTCAACCAAAAGTGGAGAAAGCCCTAAACTTGGCTCATCAAGCAACATCACTTTTGGTGCTGACATAAGCCCACGAGCAATGGCTAACATTTGTTGTTGTCCACCAGAAAGCGTTCCTGCTTTTTGTTTGCCTCTTTCTTTTAGAATAGGGAAATAATTATATACCATTTCTAAATCAGCAGCGATTTGCTTTTTGTCATTTCTAGTATAAGCACCAATAATAACATTTTCATAAACTGAAAGTAGCGGAAAAATCTCCCGCCCTTCTGGCACATGCACCAAACCTTTTTTAACAATCCTATCGGCTTCAAGATAAGCAATAGGCTCATTGTTTAATTCGATTGTGCCCTTTGCTGGTGTCATAACGCCCGATATGGTTTTTAATAGGGTGGTTTTGCCAGCGCCATTTGCCCCAAGAATAGTAACAATTTGCCCCTGCCTAACTTCAAGCGAAACGCCTCTAATTGCCATTATCGGCCCATAATAACTCTCTAAATTATCAATTTTTAGGACAACTGAGTTAGACATTTATCTCGCCCCCTGTGCCAAGATAGGCCTTAATAACATCGGGGTGCGATTGCACTTCTTGCGGTGTTCCAATGGCCAGCTCTTTGCCATCAGCTAATGCCAGAACTCTATCAGAAACAGAGGCTACCAAATTCATATCATGTTCAACCATTAAAACGGTGATATTCATTTGTTTTTTAATATCTTCAATCCAATAAATCATATCATTAGTTTCTTCTAATGAAAGACCAGATGCAGGCTCATCTAATAATAATAATTTAGGCTCAGTTGCTAGCGCTCTTGCTAGTTCAACAACTTTTCTAATGCCATAGGGTAGCCCCGCAATATATTTATCTCGATAGGCTTGCAATTCTAAAAAGTCGATAACTTCTTCAACTACGTGGCGATGGCGGCGCTCTTCCTCGCGTACACTTGGCGCAAAAAACATCTCACTTAATAGGTTGCTTTTGCGGTGGCGTTGTCGCCCAATCAACAGATTTTGTAACACGGTTGATTGCTCAAAAAGTTCAATATTTTGAAAAGTACGAGCAATGCCTAATGAGGGCACTTGGTCGGGACGAAGGCGTAATATTGATTCGCCGTTAACTTTTATGTTTCCTTTTTGCGGATCGTAAAAGCGAGAAATTAAATTAAAAACCGTAGATTTTCCAGCACCATTTGGCCCAACAAGCGAAAAAACCTCACCCTCCCCAACATGAAAGGAAACATTATTGACGGCAATTAAACCACCAAAACTAAGCGTAACATTTTCAAGCGATAATAGGCTCATTACTCAATACTCATTTCATGCGCTCGGTTTTTAAATAGGACTTTTGTCGCTTAAACATATTTTTTCGATAAAAAGGAAAAAGTTCAAAATAGGTTCGAATTTTTACCCAACGTCCATAAATCCCCATTGGCTCAAATAAGATAAATAACACCAAAATCAAGGCAAAAACTCCAGTTTCAATACCGGGCATTGAAAGAGAATTAAAACCAAAATTATCCGTTGCAAAATCACGAGTAATAGCAATGAATTGCGGTAAAAAACCAACAACCATAGCCCCAAAAAACGCCCCATGAATTGAGCCAAGCCCACCAATAACAATCATTAATAATAATTGAATTGAAAGCACAATATTAAAAGTTTCATTATTAAAAGCCCCTGCAAAATGCCCCAATAATGCGCCAGCTAAACCAGTAATTGCGCAAGAAATAGCAAAGGCAGTTGCTTTGGTTTTGGTAATATTTACTCCCAATGCTTGTGCTGAGATTTCACTATCTCGCATTGCAACAAAAGCCCGACCAAGCGGCGAGCGCATAATATTGCGATAAATCATTAGAACAAAAAGCGTAACAAATAACACCAAAAAATAAAACAATATCGGCGTGCCATAACGATCTATATCAAGACCAAAAATATCAATCGGTGGCGCAACAAGACCCGTAACACCGCCAGTAAAGGGTTCTGCCATAACAATTATGTCGTCAGCAAGCACTGAAATAGCAAGTGTCGCAATCGCTAGATAAATCCCATGTAAGCGCAGAACTGGCAGGGCAATTATCATTCCGATAATGCCAGTTAAAATGCCAGCAAGCGGCAGCGTTATAACAAACGGAATTCCCTTTGATAACATAATGGCATTTAGATAAGCCCCAAGCGCCAAAAATGCCGCATGACCAAGACTAACCTGCCCCGTATGCCCCGTTAGTAGCATTAACCCCATGCCAGCAATGGCAAAAATTAGCACATAAGTTACTTCGCCCAAAAAGAAATCATCGAGCAATAGGGGCAAAGCTAACATTAAAATTAATAGCGCAAGATAATAAAAGGCTTGGGGGCGGTGTTTGAACAATTTGATGTCATCATCATAAGACCGCTTAAAAACAAACCGCATCGCTTAAACCTTTTTCTTGTGCATTTGTGAAAATAACCCAGCAGGTCTAAAAATTAAAACCAACAACATTAAAGCATAAGGAGCAACTTGCGAATAACCAGCTGGCAAACCATAAGCGGCAAACGGCTCTATTAGCCCAATAATAAGACCACCAATTAGCGCCCCCGGTAACGAGCCAAACCCACCAATTACCGCAGCGGCAAATGCCTTTATGCCAAGCAATCCAGTTGATGGATCAACCGCGCCTTTTGAGGCAAATAATATCCCTGCAACTGCCGCAACAGATCCGCCAAGCGCCCAAACTAAACTTTGAATTCTTTTAACTGGAATGCCAACATAATAGGCGGCAAGTTGGTTTTGTGATGCGGCTTGCATTGCTTTGCCCAATTTTGCTTTTTTGAAAAATAAAAACAAAAACATGGTGAGCAAAAGCGTTACAATAATAACCGCCACTTCCTCAAAGCCTAATACCAACCCTCCAAAGTGAACTTCTCTGCCTGCAAATGGTGTTTCTAATAATTGTGGCTCATGCGACCAAATAGCGCCAGCGGCAAAACGAATTATAAAACCAAGCGCAATGGTTAGGATAATAACAGCAATTTGCGGCTGCCCAAACATGCGCCGAATAACCACCACATCAAGCAAATAACCAAGCAGTGCCATAATAAGAATGGCTAGAGGAATAGCCAGCCAAAAACTAAAACCTAAATATTGCTCATTGGTCAACCAGATGGTGATAAATGCCCCCATCATCATAAAATCACCCTGCGCAAAATTCACCGCTTCAGTAGCTTTATAAATCAACACAAAACCAAGCGCTATCAGCCCATAAACGCTACCATTCGCTAGCCCACTAATAGCCAGTTGCCAAAAATCCAAATCCGCCTCCCTTTAGCAAATTAACTTTGCTATTCTTTTTCTTTAAGAAACCACATTAAAAGAGTTATGCCAAGCAATAAATTTCAAGCAATAAATGTCAAATAATAAATACACCATCAGCTAGATTAATTATTTTGCTATTTATTTTATAATAGTATTACAGGTGATAATTATATTTTGAGGTGAAAATGAAACAAACTGAGATAAGACAAGGAAGCTACTGGACTTATTGCCCATTAGAGAACAAGACCTTACATTCATGGAAATCAATTTCATAAAGTGTGACAATTAATCCCTGCCCACACGCACTTTCCCTGCCTTGAATCAATAGACTAAATTGAACTCACACCCTAATTTGAATTAACCGAGCAGGCACCCAAATATCCCCTAGTTCCATTCGGGGTAATAATCACCATATTTATTTTGCGGCCATAGTCTTTGTCGCTCATACCATCACCATATATCTCATTGGAAATAATACTAGTCATCATTGTACCCTCTGCGCCAGCCACAATAAAACTTACCGTATCACCCCCATATGCGCCAGTTTCCATAATAATAAAATTACTTTTGCCTTCATTCATCTGGTTTAACTCTACGCTCTCATCACTTATAGCCATGCTCCAAAATGGTTCCGTACCACCGCAGGTTAGACCCTGAGGCAAAGCACTATTGGCAATTTTTGGCAATTCTATTTGTGTTAAAAACTT
>JAKISM010000105.1 GCA_021648585.1 Devosiaceae bacterium
TGCTTCACTAATCAAATCTTGCTCTCGTTGCTCATCAAACAATATTTGCTTTTGTCGTTGTTCAAGTTCAACTTTGCGATTGCCAGCCCGAAGTAATTCTTGCTCTAACTGGTCTCTTAATATTTTTAATCTTTGTAATTTTGCCCCTGTTGCAACTTCTTGCTCACGCAATGGCTCAATACGCCTATCATTTTCTTCGTGTGCTTTATTTGCTAATTGTTGCTTATGGGTTGCATCGGCTAGGCTATTTATCAGCTTGCCTTGCAGTGCTTCATTGTTTTTTTGCTCATATCGAGCACCTGCCCAGCGAATATGATAGAGCAATGCTTCGCTCTTTTTAATATCACCAGAAACATTGCGATAGCGTGTTGCTTGTCTTGCTTGGCGTTTTAAGTTTGATAATTGCTCTTCAATTTGCGCTACAACATCATCAACTCTTTCAAGATTTTGCTCAGCGGCCCTAAGGCGCAATTCTGCCTCATGGCGGCGAGAATGAAGCCCTGATATTCCAGCAGCTTCCTCTAATAGCACACGTCGCTTAACGGGCTTGGCGGCAATTAACTCGCCAATTTGCCCCTGACGTACAAGAGCTGGAGATTTTGCACCAGTTGAAGCATCGGCAAATAATAATTGCACATCTCTGGCCCGCACCTCACGCCCATTAACTCGATATGCCGAGCCGCTTTCCCTCTCAATGCGCCGAGAAACCTCCAATATATCAGCATCATTAAGCGCCATAGGGGCGCTTCTATCTGAATTATCTAAAATCAGCGCAACTTCAGCGCTGTTTCTACTTGGGCGATTTTTTGAGCCAGAGAAAATAACATCGTCCATGCCAGAAGCACGCATTGCTTTATATGAGCTTTCGCCCATCACCCAACGTAATGCTTCAACAAGATTAGATTTACCACACCCGTTCGGGCCAACAATTCCTGTTAGCCCTGTTTCAAGGTGCAATTCGCTTTCATCACAAAAAGATTTGAAACCAGTAATTTTAAGGCGTGAAAATTTCATCTCGCACCTCTTAAAAAAGAAATGCTAGCTAAGCAGTGGATCAATTTCGTTTGCCATATCTTCAAATGATCGGTTTCCTGATAGTAATTTTCCATTGATATAAAAGCTAGGTGTTCCTCTCATACCAAATTTTCTGCTTGCCTGCTCACGTAATCTTTCTATACCCTCAAATAGCTCTTGGTTTGTCAAGGCAGCATCGAAGCTTTCCTCATTAAATCCGAGTTGTTTGGCAATATCTAGCAGAGCTTGACGTGGGTTTTCAGCTTGCGCCCAGTTAGATTGAGTTTTTAGATAGGCATCAAGAACATTGTAATAATGTTCACTGCCGCTTTCTCCTGCTTTATATGCCAGTAAAAACACAGCAGCATCAAGCACATTGAGAACAAATGGACGCAAAACAAAGCTGATTTTACCACTATCAATATATGTTTCTTTTAGTTGTGGGTAAGTATTGACATGAAAACTTGCACAAAACGAGCAAGTTGAAGAAGCATATTCAATTATTGTAACTTTAGCATCCTTATTTCCAAGAAAATGATCTGCTGGCCCATCTGGAACCATAAGTTTTTTAACATCATATATTTTACCATCAGAACTTGGTGCTGGTGCTCCTCCTCTCGTTGCAGGAGTGTGTTCAGCTAATGCTGGCATTGCGCCAATAAGAGAGGCTGAAGAGGCAACAAATGTAAGTGCTGCGCCTTTGGTGATTAGGTTTCTACGATTAAGGGTCATTATTGCTCCGATTTTTGAATTACTTATTAGTTATATTTTACATAAAATGGCAAAAATAAGGTATTCACGTTTAAGTTACTAGCTCATTTATCCCTAGTTAAAATAGCCTCTCCTAAATTTTGCAAAGACTGTTTAAGCTGTTCATCTTTTACATCACAAAGAGAATTAGATATTTTTTCTTGCGCTTCTTTATTGATAGTTGGTTTTATATATTCTTTCTTATCTGAACAATAGCTGAACGCTTCAAGTGATATTTTTATTCTATCAACTAATACATAACCAAAATAGCGGTTTATTGCAGATGATATTTGCTCGCTATCATAAGAAAGCGCTAATTTGTGCGCTTGCTCACACCTTAAATGTAAAGTTGCCCCCTCAGCTCCCTCTCCACCTCTTGGCCAAGAAAGGCGATCTGGAATACTAACCTTATTATAAGGGCTTGGGGCGATATTTGCCCATTGTTTTATAATATCACGAGAAGCAAAGCCACGTTTTTTTAGCGCAGGGGCAATAATTTTGCTCATAATTGTGCTAAGATCAACTGTACGATTTAAGCGCTTGCTTTGTTTGTTTATTCTTTTCATAAAGTATCATTAGCATTTTTATTTTCTCCTATATAGTGTTTCTTCAAGATAAAAAAATGCCGCCAACTAATTAAAGTCAGCGGCCATTTTTACCTGATATTTTGGAGGTCAGTTTCAGGCAGATAATTTTTTTAATTCTTTTCTTATTTGAGTGCGATATTCATCAATTAAAATTAGCTTTTTATTCTTTTCAAAATGCCAATATGTCCAGCCATTACATGAGGGCGCTGCTTGCACTAATGCGCCAACTTTGTGGATTGAGCCTTGATGATTGTCGCAAATGATTGAGCCATCAGCCCGCACCATTGCGCTATAGCGTTTTTTAGCATCGTATAATTTTGTGCCAGCTTTAATTATTCCTTGCTCAATCAGTGAGCCAAACGCCACTCTTGGCTCTGATCTTTTTGGTAATATAGTTTCAAGTGCTTTATCTTTAATTGGCTTGATGGTGGCAATGCGCTTAAGGGCAGCATTTATATAGTTATTTTCACGCTCAATGCCGATAAAATGACGACCAAGTTTTTTAGCCACCGCTCCCGTTGTGCCAGTGCCAAAAAACGGATCTAATATTACATCGCCTTTTTTGGTAGTGGCGTTTAATATGCGATATAATAGTGCTTCGGGCTTTTGTGTTGGGTGGATTTTATCATCATTTTTGTCTTTAAGGCGTTCTGAGCCTGAGCAAATAGGAAATAGCCAGTCGGAGCGCATTTGTTTGTCATCATTTGCTTGTTTCATTGCTTCATAATTAAATGTGACTTTTGATTTTTGCGATTTCGACGCCCAAATAAGAGTTTCATGTGCATTGGTAAAACGAGTGCCACGAAAATTTGGCATTGGGTTGTTTTTGCGCCAAATAACATCATTTAACAGCCAAAAATTTTGATTTTGTAATGCGCTTCCAACCCGAAAAATATTATGATAAGAGCCAATAACCCAAATAGCACCATTAGGTTTTAAGATGCGCCTTGCAGCTTTTAGCCAAGCATTGGTGAAATTATCATAATGGGCAAAACTATCAAATTTATCCCAGTCATCGTTAACAGCTTTTACGTGAGATTGATCAGGGCGAGTTAGAGAATTTTCTAATTGTAAATTATAGGGGGGATCAGCAAAAATTAAATCAACAGAATTTTGCGGCAATGCGTTCATATGTTCAACGCAATCACCTACTAAAATAGTGTCTAATGGTAATGATTGATGCTCTATTTTTGCCTGATTTTCATCAGTCTTTATATGCTTGGTACGCAACATATTTTTAACCCTAACGCAATACTAATACGCCATTTGTACTCTATTAAGGTTAAATGGGAGTGAAAAGTTAAGGTTAATAAATTATGTATTTATTGCTTTTTTTGCTCTGGCAACAGGAGCATAGGAAAAGCGGTGATGAATTGATGCGCCATGCCTCTTTAATGCCTCAAGATGGATTTTTGTGCCATAGCCCTTATGTTTTGCAAAATCATAACCCATAAAGTCTTTATCCATAACTGGACACATAGAATCTCGTACCTGTTTGGCAATAATTGAGGCGGCGGCAATCGAAAGACTTTTACTATCTCCCTTAATAATCGCACTAGCTGGCATTGATATATTTTTAGGAATATCACGCCCATCAATTAATATATGATCTGGTGATGGACTAAGCGAAAGAGCTGCCTTTTCCATTGCATAAAGCGTTGCTTGTAAAATATTTTTTTCATCAATTATTTTTGGCGGCAGGGCACAAATTTCAACATGAGCCATAGATATAATTATATCAAATAACTTAGCACGCTTATTTTCTGAGAGTTTTTTAGAATCATTTAGCCCAAATAATTTTGCAACCACTTGCTCATCATAAGAGCGAAACATAACGCAAGCAACAACAACGGGCCCTGCGAGCGGCCCACGCCCCGCCTCATCAACTCCACAAATTAGGTTTTTACCCTGCTTTTGCAATTCATTTTCAAAAGAAAAATCAGGCATTATTTGTTAATTCATCTATAGCGGTTTTTAGCATTAGCAAATCTTGCCATGCCTGTGCCTTTTGTGCAGGTTGGCGCAATAAAAATGCAGGGTGAAAAGTTGCAAGAGTTTTAATTGATAGATTATCAAGAGTTTTAATTGATAGATTATTAAGTTCAAATTGCTGCCACTTCCCCCTCAATTTTGAAATCGGGGTTTTGCATGAAAATATCGTATGAGCAGCAGGAGCACCAAGTGTTAGAATTATTTTGGGTTTTATCAATTCTATTTGACGATGTAAAAAAGGCAAACAACTAGCTATTTCACTTGTAGTAGGATTTCGATTGCCCGGAGGTCTCCATGCCACAATATTAGTTATATAGACTTTGCTTCTATCAAGTCCTATGGCTTTTAGCATTCTATCTAATAATTGCCCTGAGCGCCCAACAAATGGCCTACCTTCAATATCGTCGTCTCTTGAGGGCGCTTCACCAATAATCATAATATCAGATTTTGGGTTTCCATCACAAAACACTATTTGTGTAGCACGCTTTTTTAATGCGCAACCATCAAAGCCTTTCATTAGTTCTTCTAATTCGCTTAGATCTTTAGCCGAGTGGGCAATATCTTTTGCTTGTTGTGTAATATTTTCTTGAGGAATATCTTCTTGTGAAATGTTCTTTTGAGAAATAAAGGTCGAAATATTGGATTTGTTTTCTGGCTTTGTTTGTTGTTTTTTATTCTCTATATTATTTTTGGCATCAGCAAATCTATCAATAGCTTTTTCTCCAACCGCTAGATTAACACCCACCGCCTGATAATATTCAAGCATAGCTAAATCTTCATCAAAATTTATGTTGTGATTTGTCATCTTGCTTTCATTATGTCATTTTGCCTGCACTATGTCATCTTGCTTGCCCTAATTTCAACCAAAAACGCTTACACAAACAAAAAATACTTGCACAAACAAAAAAAATGTCCAATCTATGGCTATAATTATATTAAGAGAGAAAATTTAGTGTCTAATCTAATAAAAATCAGCCTTTCCTTCGTAATAAGTTTTTTTGCAAGCCTTGCCTTCACTATTGTTGTGAATGCACAAGCGCTTCCTTTTTCTGTGAATGTGCCAAGCCAGTCGGGTAGCTTTCTTGCAGGTGAGCAGGCAATTAAGGATTTGCGAACAAAGAAAGCTGCAAGTTTTTTCCTTGATGCCGCTGAATCTGATTGGGAAAACCCTCAGGCAGTGGAGCGAGCTTTTATTGCTCTTGTTGCAGATGGCCGCATTGAAGATGGGGCGGCACTTGCGCAACATCTAATTGAAATGCAACCGCAAAACCCTGTTGCTCGTTTGGTTCTTGGAACTATTGCGCTAAAAGAGCGGCGTTATTCTTCAGCAATCACGCAATTTGAAAAAGTGCGTAGTAATAATTTCAATGGTATCTCTGCCCTTATACTTAACGCTTGGGCTCTAATTGGCGAAAAGAAATTTTCAGCCTCTCAAGACTTACTAAAAAAATTAGAAACAGCAGGTCTTGATGAGTTTTTATTATTTCATAAGACACTAATGGCTGATGTAGCTGGGGAGCGTGAGTTGGCGCTTGATTACTCCAAAAGAGCTTATGACCTTGAACAATTAGTGCCTAGAATTGTTGAAGCTAGAGTAAGGATTTTAGCTAATGCGCTATTTTTTGATGAAGCGCAAAAAATTATAAATGACTATAATGCTCAAGGGCATACAAGTCCTATAATAGATGAAATTGCCAAAACCATTGCTGCTAAAAAGCGACCCGGAAAAATTGTAAATAGTGTGCAAGCAGGTGCTGCGGATATGTTTCATGGCATTGGAACAGCTTTAGCGCGTGATGGGAATGTTGGGTTGGGATATTTGTTTTTACGGCTTGGGCAATATCTTGATAAGGATAATGTAATTATCACTATGGCACTTGCTCAAACTTTAGATAGCGTAGAGCTTTATGAAGCGGCAAATGAAATATATGCAAATGTTCCAGCAAATTCTGCCTTCAAAATCACCTCCTCAATTAGAATAGCTGAAAATCTTAATTCTCTTGGTGATAGTGAAAGAGCAATTAGTAAATTATCTAATATAGCTACTTTAGCCCCAGATAATCTTGATGCCGCATCTTCTTTGGGTGATATTTTGCGCTTCAATAAGAAATATGATGAAGCTATTATTGCCTATTCAAAGGCGCTTAAAATTGCTGGCGGTGATAGGCCAGCCGATTGGCGCTTTTATTATGTTAGGGGCATTTCTTACGAGCGTGCAGATAAATGGCCACTAGCGGAGAAAGATTTCTTGAAGTCTCTAAAATTAAATCCGGGGCACCCCCAAGTGTTAAATTATCTTGGATATAGCTGGGTTGATAAGGATATGAACCTTAAACAAGGGCTAGAGCTAATTAAATTAGCGGTTAAAGCGAGCCCAATGGATGGTTATATTGTTGATAGTTTGGGTTGGGCATATTATCGTTTGGGGCAGTTTGAGAGGGCAGTTATTGAACTTGAAAAGGCGGTTAATTTACGTCCAAATGATGCTGAAATAAACGATCATCTTGGTGATGCTTATTGGCGAGTA
This sequence comes from Devosiaceae bacterium, assembly GCA_021648585.1. Classification (GTDB taxonomy): domain Bacteria; phylum Pseudomonadota; class Alphaproteobacteria; order Rhizobiales; family Devosiaceae; genus S141-66. The sequence goes on from JAKISM010000105.1 coordinate 6,871, forward strand.
GGGCGCAAGCTAGAAGCTAATTTCCAATGGAAAATAGCAATCTATGTTGATGAAGATGGAGTTGTTACTAAGCGAGCTACTCCAAAATTAGAAAACGGATTAGATTAGGATGTAAAATGAATGATGTTTCCTATCATGAATTTGCGCCTGCTAAAATAAACCTTGCCCTACATATAATTGGCAAAAAACATGATATGCACCTGCTCGATAGTTTGGTGGCTTTTACAACTATTGGTGATAATTTAAGCGCCAAAATTTCAAATGTTGATAGCTTAAAAATAATAGGGCCATTTGCCTCATCATTAAAAGATAGCCAAAATAATTTAGTCCTAAAAGCAATAAAATTATTTAGAGAAAAATATCCTAACTCTTTGCCCAAAGGGCTTTGCTTTGTGCTTGAAAAAAACCTGCCCATCGCATCTGGTATTGGCGGCGGTTCTGCGGATTGCGCTGCTACTTTGAGAATTTTAGCAAAATTTAGTAAGCATGACATTTCAAATAATGATTTGCAAAAATTAGCTAGGGTTTTGGGAGCAGATGTTAGTGCGTGTCTTTTTAGCAAGGTTCTAAAAATGCAAGGGTTTGGAGAGAGAATTACCATCATTGATCCGCTGCCAAGCGCATATATATTGTTAGCTAATCCTCTTATTCAAGTTTCAACAAAGCAGGTTTTTGAAAGCTTGAAACAGGTTGATAATGGCATTTTGCCTGAAATAAAACAAGCATTTAGCAATGTTGAGCAACTTACAAATTATCTAGCAAACACACGAAATGACTTAGAATATCCAGCAATAAAAAACGCTGTAATTATTAAGATATTATCTGATTATGTTGGTAATATTTCTGGGTGTAATTTTGCCCGCATGACAGGATCAGGCGCTAGTATCTTTGGCCTATTTAGTGATGAGAAAAAAGCAAAAATGGCAATGAAATCAATTCAGGACAAATGGCCTAATTTTTGGGTGGTACAGGGAAAAATATTATAATTTAATATTCTCGAACTAGGCAAAAATCTGCAATATCAAAAAGCACATCAACAATTTCACCGCTTGGTAATATTTCAAGTGCCTTTTTAGCATTGGCAACGCTGTTTGAGGCCTGCTGTATTACCTGTTTTAGAATTTGCTTTTCTTTCATAAGTCGAATAATTTTTTCAACAATTAAATCATCACAATCTTGATTGCCTAAAGCTGAAACTATTAATTTTTTTTCCTTATCAGTGGCACTTTCTAGTAATAAAATAATTGGTAGGCTCATCTTACCTTCACGTAAATCATCGCCCGTGTTTTTCCCAAAAACTCCTTTAACTCCACCATAATCAAGCGCATCATCGCTTAATTGAAATGCCCGACCCAATTCAAGCCCATAAATGCCAAGCGCTTCATAAGATGCAGCATTAGCACCACCAGCCATCGCCCCAACTTTTGTTGCAGCTTCAAATAATGCGCCAGTTTTTGAGCGAATAACCATGTCATATTCTTGCGCTGAAGTATTAAGATCTTTAATTTTAGAAAGCTGGAAAACTTCCCCCTCAGCAATAATAGTTGCAGCTTTTGAAAGTACTCCAAGCGCATCTATATCCTTAGTTTCAACCATCATTAAAAATGCTTGCCCAAGTAAAAAATCTCCAACCAAAACGCTCGCCTGATTGCCCCAAATAATTCTAGCAGCTGGTTTATTGCGCCGCATATTACTCTCATCAACCACATCATCATGTAACAATGTAGCATTATGCATAAATTCAACCGCTGCTGCAAAATATTGGCTTT
>JAKISM010000106.1 GCA_021648585.1 Devosiaceae bacterium
AATCAGAATTGCTTGAAGCTATTTCTGGAATGCGCAAGCAATCTAGCGGTGAGATTTTAGTCAATGGAAAAGAAATAATAATAAAAGGCGATGATGGCGCAGCAAAAGTTCGAAAAGCAGGGGTTGCGCATGTGCCAGAAGATAGACAAGAGCAAGGTTTAGTAATTAATTTTGAGCAATGGGAAAATACCATTCTTGGTTATCAGGACGATGATAAATACGGCAAAGGCATGTTCCTATCGATAGATGCTTGTCAAAAAGAAGCGCAAGAACAAATTGAAAATTTTGATATCCGCCCACCAAATTTCCGCCTAAAGGTGGCTAATTTCTCTGGCGGCAATCAACAAAAAATCGTGCTGGCACGTGAAATATCTCGCGACCCTGAAATATTTATTGTTGGCCAGCCAACAAGAGGAGTTGATATTGGCGCTATTGAGGCCATTCATAATAATATTATTGAAATGCGTGATGCTGGCAAAGCAATTTTACTTATCTCGGTAGAGTTAGATGAAATCCGCTCGCTTAGCGATAGAATTTTGGTGATGTTTGATGGTCATATTGTTGGCGAGGCTGACCCTGAGAAAGTTAGTGAGGGCGATTTGGGACTATTAATGGCAGGGGTGTCGGGGTCGGGAGCGTAAGCGACCAACAGCCTGCCCGTACTAGATATGGGGGCGACAAACATACAGAGGGCTAAACGAATAAAGAGCCATCGAACGAGATTATAGAGTGGAAAAAGAATAAACGGCGGGGGTGTCGGGGTCGAGAGCGAAGCGACCAACGGCGACAAGAATAAAAAGAAAGAGAAAGAGTATAAATGAGTATACGTAAACCATTACCACGTTGGGCAGACATAGCGCTTCTTCCAGCACTAAATCTAACGCTTGCCTTTGTAATTTCAGGCTTAGTGGTTTTAATGGTTGGCGAAAACCCATTTGAAGCCATGAAAATTTTGCTTTATGGCGCATTTGGCTATGGTGAAGGCATTGGCTACACGCTTCATTTTGCTACAAACTTTGTGTTTGCAGGACTAGCTTTTGCTATTGCATCGCACGCTGGACAATTTAATATTGGCGCAGAAGGGCAAGCCTATATTGCAGGTTTAGGGGCGATTTTAGTTGGTTTGTGGCTAGATCAAACTCATTGGTTATTGGTGTTACCATTAGCAATGTTAGCGGCTGGTGCAATAGGTGGCCTATGGGGGTTTATTCCGGGTTATCTTGCTGCCAAACGTGGTTCTCACGTGGTCATTACCACCATTATGTTTAATTTTATTGCCGCAGCTATAATGGTTTATATATTAAATAATGTGCTTAAACCAGTTGGGAGTATGTCGCCAGAAAGTGCTTCTGTTGTTAATGCTGGTAAAATCCCACAATTACGAGAATTTTGGGATTTCTTTGGTTACGCACCAGTAAATATAATGTTATTCATTGCTATTATTGTTCTCATCGGAACTTATATATTATTATGGCGCACTGAATTGGGCTACAAAATTAGAACAATGGGGCAAAACCCAAACGCCGCCCTTTATGCTGGGATTTCAAATTCAAAAATCATTATGATTGCTATGACAATCTCTGGTGCTATTGCTGGTATGATTGCAATAAATGAGGTTTTGGGAGTGCAAAATCGCTTAGTAATTGATTTTGTGTTTGGCTATGGTTTTGTTGGCATTGCGGTTGGACTTATGGGGCGCAACCACCCAATAGGCATTGCGCTTGCGGCCATTTTATTTGGAGCGCTTTATCAAGGCGGGCTAGAATTAGCCTTTTATATGCCAGCCATTACACGAGAAATGATTATAGTTATTCAAGCGCTGGTAATTCTGTTTACAGGCGCAATGGAGGGTCTATTTAGAGCGCCATTAGAGACATTTTTCACCATGCTTGATCTTAATAAAAAACCAAAAACTCAAGAGCAGGAGGGTTAAATGGATATTTTTAATAATTTAATCTTTTTACTAGATTCAATGGTTCGGCTAACCGTACCGCTTTTATTGGCAGCATTAGCAGGGCTTTATTCTGAGCGCTCAGGGGTTTTTGATATTGGCCTAGAGGGTAAAATGCTAGCTGGTGCATTTGGTGCAGCAAGCATTGCTTATCTTACTGGCAATATGTGGCTTGGCATGTTTGCAGGTATTGGCATTGGTATTGTGATGGCGCTTATTCATGGCATTGCCTCAATCACTTTTCGTGGCAATCAAATTATTGCAGGGGTTGCGATAAATTTCCTAGCCGCAGGTCTTACCGTATTTTTGGGACAGTCTTGGTTTAAGCAAGGTGGTAATACTCCAGCCTTGCCCGAGGGTGGCAGATTTTTAGCAATAGAGTTACCATTTGCCGATGCGCTTAAAGATGTGCCAATCATTGGCCCTATATATTACGAGTTAATTTCAGGGCATAATATTATTGTCTATATTGCATTTGCGATGGTGCCTTTTACCTATTGGCTATTATTCAAAACAAGGTTTGGCTTGCGCTTGCGAGCAGTTGGTGAAAATCCAAAGGCTGTTGATACGGCTGGTATAAATGTAAATCTTATGCGCTTTAAGGCAGTGCTAATTTGTGGTGCTTTAACTGGATTAGCAGGCGCTTATCTCTCTATTGCCCTTTCAGCAGGCTTTGTTAAAAACATGACCGCAGGCATGGGCTTTATTGCATTAGCGGCACTTATTTTTGCCAAATGGCGGCCATTATATGTGCTTTATGCAACGCTTTTATTTGGTTTCTTAAACGCATCACAAATCCGCTTGCAAGGGGTTGAGTTGCCAATTATTGGTGAAGTTCCAGTGCAAGCAATTCAAGCATTGCCTTATATTTTAACTGTGGTGCTACTAGCTGGCTTTATCGGTAAAGCAGTAGGGCCAAAAGCAGGCGGTATCCCTTACGTTAAGGAGCGCTAAATATGACAGAAAACTTTACAAAAATTGATAAAGCATTATTTGCTGGTGCGAAAGCCGTGCGAGAAAATGCCCATGTGCCCTATTCCAACTTTAAGGTTGGGGCGGCAATATTAGCTGAGGACGGCAATATTTATACTTGTTGCAACGTAGAAAATGCCGCCTACCCGCAATCTGTTTGCGCAGAAGCAGGTGCAATTTCAACAATGATTGCTAATGGGCAAAATAAAATAAAACGCCTCTATGTAATTGGTACGGGCGTTGAGCCAGTTATGCCATGTGGGGGCTGTCGTCAAAAAATACGTGAATTTGCAGATCAAGATGTGGTAATTATTTCACATGGAATAGATGGCGAACCACTAGCTTTAACGCTTGAGCAATTATTACCCTATTCATTTGGCCCTGAAAATTTGCAGGTTATAAAATGAGCCTAGAAATTGTGAAAAATAACATCGAAATAACACACCAGCGCAATCCGAGTTTTACTCTTGATTTAGATTGGGTAGAGCAAGTGGTGATGAACCGCTCAGCACTTGAACGCCGAGCCGCTTCGATTGGCACAAGGCGCTCAGTTAAAAAACAACATCAAGCGGCATGGCTATTAAAAGCCATAACGCTTATTGATTTAACTAGCTAAATTCCGATGATACTGATGGTCGCATAAAACGACTTTGTGCCAAAGCAAAAAACCCAGTTCGCCATGAAATTCTAGCGGCACTTGGAGTTGAAGAATTAAATATAAAACCGGGTGCGGTTTGTGTTTATTACCCCTTTATCAAAACTGCCGTGAAAGAACTTGCAGGGACAAATATTCCAGTTGCCGCCGTTTCAACTGCTTTCCCGCATGGTTTAGCACCGCTAAAAAGCAAGCTGATGGAAATAAAAGAATCAGTGAAAGCGGGGGCAAAAGAAATTGATATTGTAATTGAAAGAAGGCAAGTTTTGCTTGGTGATTGGGTCGGGCTTTATAAGCAAATGCAAGCCTATCGTGAAGCATGTGGTGATGCCCACATGAAAACAATTTTAGGTACTGGTGAATTAGCGACCCAAACAAATGTCGCAAAAGCAAGTCTAGTTTGCATGTTAGCAGGGGCTGATTTTATCAAAACCTCAACAGGCAAAGAAAAGACCAATGCCAATCTTGTAACATCATTAAGCATGGTGCGCATGATAAGAGAATTTTATGAAAAAACTGGTGTTGAAATTGGCTATAAACCAGCAGGCGGTATTTCAACTGCCAAAGACGCACTTACCTATATGAGCCTAATAAAAGAAGAATTGGGCACAAAATGGCTAGAGCCACATCTATTTCGCTTTGGCGCATCTAGCCTATTAACCGATATTGAACGCCAGTTAGAGCATTGCGCAACAGGGCGCTATGCAGTCGATTATCACCAGCCATTAGTTTAGGATTTACAAGTGGATATAAAAGAAATTTTTGAAAATCTTGATTATGGGACAGCGCCCGAAGACGCAAAGCAGGCGCAAAATTGGCTTGATGAACACGGGCGCAAATTTGGGCATTTTATCAATGGCGAATTCACCAAGCCAAGTAAATTATTTGCCTCAAATAATCCAGCAACTGGTGATGAATTAGCAAAAATTTCTAATGGCACAAAACAAGACGTAAATAATGCCGTAAAGGCAGCAAATGAGGCTTTTCCTAAATGGAGTGCCTTATCAGGTTTTGAAAGAGCAAAATATCTTTATGCTATTGCTCGCCTAATTCAAAAAAACGCACGCCTATTTGCAGTGCTTGAAACTCTTGATAATGGCAAGCCAATTCGTGAAAGCCGTGATGCTGATATCCCGCTTACCATTCGTCATTTTTATCACCATGCAGGCTGGGCGCAAAATATAAATAAAGAATTTCCAGAACAAATTCCCTATGGTGTTTGCGGACAAATTATCCCATGGAATTTCCCGCTTTTAATGTTGGCGTGGAAAATAGCCCCAGCGCTTGCCGCAGGAAATTGCGTGGTGCTAAAACCTGCTGAATATACCCCATTAACTGCGCTACTTTTTGCTCAAATTTGCGTTGCGGCAGGTCTGCCCAAGGGTGTAGTAAACATTGTAACGGGAGATGGCACAACAGGCGCTTTTATTGCTGAGCATGAAGATATTGATAAAATCGCTTTTACTGGCTCAACAAAGGTTGGCAAAATAATAAGAAAAGCAACGGCTGGAACAGGCAAAGGGCTTTCATTAGAATTGGGAGGCAAAAGCCCATTTATCGTGTTTGAAGATGCAGATATTGATAGCGCCATTGAGGGGGTAGTTGATGCCATTTGGTTTAATCAAGGCGAGGTCTGTTGCGCTGGCTCACGCCTTTTAGTGCAAGAAAGCATTGAGAAAAAATTCATCAAAAAACTAAAAGCCAGAATGGATAAGTTGCGAGTAGGATCACCGCTTGATAAATCAATAGATATTGGGGCGATAGTTGATATTGCTCAGGTAAAAAATATTCAGTCCTTATTAGAAAAAGGCAAAGAAGAGGGTGGCAATTTTTATGAGAGCAAAGGCAAATTACCCAATATTGGTCATTATATAAAACCAACTCTAATAAGCGATATCTCCCCTTCACACCCATTAGTTCAGGCAGAGATTTTTGGCCCCATATTAGTTGCCATGTCTTTTCGCAATCCCGATGAGGCGGTAGCATTAGCTAATAATTCTATATTTGGATTGGCGGCTTCTGTGTGGAGTGAAAATCTAAACCTAGCACTTGATATTGTGCCACGCCTTAAGGCAGGAGTTATATGGGTAAATTGCGCCACACAATTTGACGCTTCAGTTGGTTTTGGCGGATATAAACAAAGCGGCTTTGGGCGTGAAGGCGGCGCTGAAGGCATGAGCGCCTATCTAAAACCTGCATTTGAAAGCAAGTTAAAGCCGCAAATATTAGAGAAAAGCCAAAGTGCTAAAAAAGTAAAAGCAAACCCTATTTCTACAATAGATAAAACCACCAAAATGTTCATTGGCGGCAAGCAGGTGCGAGGTGATAGCGGTTATTCTTTAGATGTTAAAAATGCAAATGGGCAAAATATTGCACAAGTCTGTGCAGGCAATCGCAAAGATATCCGTAACGCAGTTGAAGCGGCAAGAAAAGGCTTATCTTGGGGAGATAAAACGGCACATTTACGAGCGCAAATTATTTATTATTTAGCTGAAAATCTTGATTATCGTAAAGATGAATTTGCAACACGAATTTCTCAATCAACTGGTGCAAGTGCTACTAAAGCTAAGCGTGAAGTTGAGCTCTCGATTGAGCGATTATTTGCCTTTGCTGGCATGGCAGATAAATATGATGGCAAAGTGCATAATCCACCAATGCGAGCCATTGCTATGGCAATGAATGAGCCTATTGGAGTTATCGGAATTTGCGCACCAGATAAAAATCCGCTTTTGGGCGCTATTTCAATGCTTGCCCCTGCTATTGCAATGGGTAATTGCGTAAATATTGTGCCATCAAACATTGCGCCAAATATTATGAGCGAGTTTTATCAAATAATTGAAACTTCAGACGTTCCTGCTGGAGTTATTAATATTATTACTGGTGATAAAAATGAATTGGGCATGGTGTTAAGCGAACATGATGGCGTTGATGCAATGTGGTTCGCAGGATCGCTTGAACAATCAATAAAAATAGAAGCCGCATCCGCTCATAACCTCAAACAAACTTGGGTAAGTCGTGGCTTAAATTATAATTGGCATGATAATGACATAATGGGAGGCGATTATTTCCTTAAAAGATCTGTGCAGGTGAAAAATGTGTGGGTGCCTTATGGGGTTTAAAATTGCTCGGTTGAGCTGTTCTTAAAGCACACTCAGCCACGCACTAAATTGTCATCCTGAACGAAAGTGAAGGATCTAAGATCTTTCGCTACGCTCAAGATGACATAGAAAATATTATCAAAAAAGAGAAAAACAAAATGGTATTTTTACCGCAAGAAATAATAGCCAAAAAACGAGATGGCGAAAAGCTAAGCCAAGACGAAATAGCTCGCTTCATTAAAGGGCTTATCACTGGTGGTGTTAGCGAGGCACAAGCCGCGGCTTTCACTATGGCCACCTATTTTCAACATATGGATATTGAAGAAAGAGTTGCGCTAACTTTAGCCATGCGAGATAGCGGCAAGGTGCTTAATTGGCAAGATCTTGATGGCGCAATAATTGATAAACATTCAACTGGCGGAGTGGGCGATAATGTATCTCTTATGCTTGCGCCAATTTTGGCGGCCTGTGGCGCTTATGTGCCAATGATTTCAGGACGTGGGCTTGGGCATACTGGCGGCACATTAGATAAATTTGATGCCATTCCCAATTATAATACCAACCCCGATAATGAATTATTTGCTAAAACCGTAAAACAAGTTGGTTGTGCAATAATCGGGCAAACCCCAGATCTCGCCCCCGCCGATAAAATTCTTTATGCCATTCGTGATGTATGCGCCACAGTTGAAAATATCTCACTCATCACCGCTTCTATTCTATCAAAAAAACTGGCCGCAGGCCTAGATGCGCTCATATTAGATGTAAAAATTGGCTCGGGCGCTTTTATGCAAACTCTTGATGAAGCTCATGCTTTATCCAATAGCCTAATAAAAGCTGGCAATGGTGCAGGGCTTAAAACTGGTGCATTAATTACTAATATGAATGAGCCTTTGGCAAGTGCCGCAGGAAATGCGCTTGAAGTTATAAATGCTGTTAGGTTTCTTAAAAATGAAAAGCAAGATGAGCGTCTAAAGGAAATTACGTTGCGGCTTTGTGCCAATGGTTTGGTGCTAGGCAAGGTGTTTGCTAGCGAACAACAGGCCTATGAAAAATGCGAGCAAGTGTTAAAATCTGGTGCAGCACTTGAAAAATTCAACCAAATGCTGGCCATGCTAGGCGCACCAAATGATTTTAGCGATAATATGAATAGATATTTGCCCAAAAGCAAAATAATAAAAGACGTATTTGCTAAAAAATCAGGCATTATTTCATCAATCAATACAAAAGCTATTGGCATGGCGGTTGTGGTGCTGGGCGGCGGACGTCGCAACCCAAGCGATAGAATAGATTATGCTGTTGGTTTTGATAATTTGGCAAATATTGGGCAAAAAGCAGATAGCTCAACCCCCATTGCAAGAATTCATGCTAATGATGAAACTAGTTTACTTGAAGCAAGCCAGCGCATAATAGAAGCCTATGAAATTGGTGGGCAAATAGATAAAACTCCCCTGATATATTCCAAACAATTAGAGGCCTAAAATGACACAAGTAGCAAAAAGAGCAATAATTTGTGTGTTAGATAGTTTTGGGATTGGCGGTGCGCCAGATGCCAAAAATTTTGGTGATGAGGGATCAAATACTTTTCTTCATATTGCTGAGCAATGTAATGAGGGCAAAGCGGATAAAGAAGGCGTTAGAAATGGTGCGCTTAACCTGCCTAATATGAACGCTTTAGGATTAGGGGCGGCAGGTTTATTATCAGCTAATGAGCTTGCGCCAAATTTTAGTGAAAACGCAACAAATGGGCTTTGGGGCGTGGGGCGTGAAATCTCAAATGGCAAAGACA
>JAKISM010000107.1 GCA_021648585.1 Devosiaceae bacterium
TGCGGAATGCATTTGGCGCATATTTGGCTCGCCGATAACCATTTTCACTAGAGAATGTTCATCTTTTGCAGGCCAAAAAACCCCATTTGCCCAGATGATATGAATGAGGGCGATAATGGTAAGAATGAGGAAAATAATAATTGCGATAATGCTCATGCGATAATGCCTTTAAGGGGGTATTGTAAATTCAACTATGAGCAGTGTTGACATAAATAATTAAGATAATCAACAAAATGCCCCCCATAGCTTATATGGGAGGCACAAACATGAAGGCATAAAATCACAAAAGTTACCCTCCAAGATTAAGACCTAATATAACCCAAATATCATTTTCTTTAACGAGTTGAAAAGAGATAGGAACAACAGTTCCCTCTGGGTCGGTTAATGTACCTTCAACCTTACCAATATTATTTTCTACACTTCGAGATGAAAAATTCTTCTCAGTAAAATTTGTTAGAATAGGATAGGACTTTACAAAAGCTCCATACTGTTCAAACGTTGTATTCTGAATAAAAGCGCGAGAAGTTTCCGCATAAGCGGCTTCCATATTGCCAGCTTTTAGAGCGTCCAAATGACGGTTAATCGGATCCATAAGACCAGACGTTGCCCACATAGCGATAGTTACGATAACGATTATTACAGCCACACCGCTACCAACAATTTTGAGCCAAAGAGGAATAGGTTTTTTTGCTGGTGTAACTGTACCTGCTTGGTTTGAAGAATTGCTCATAATAAACTCCATTTTTATATTAAAACCACGAGTTTCCAATTAAGACCATAAGCCAAATCCCAATTGGTGACTCAATTGATAAACGTGATTGCTTACGCTAGAATGCTAGAGTAAAAAACAAAATACTTCTTTGATAAATATCAATCGAAGGTTTTTTTATGATTTTCTTGTTTTACGGCTTCTCAAAAACCCAATAATCGCAAGCACAGGGATAGTGCTGAAAATAATCCATTGCGGCATTGGCAATAAATCATTTAATCTTGTAATTCCATAAAATATAAACAAACCCGCCCACAATAAATATTGCGCTGAGGTGATAATAATAATTGGCTTGCGATATTTTTCTTTTAGGGCGGCATGAAGCAAAGCAAGAGAGTTAATTAGCAATATTGTTGTTACTGCGTGCCAGATTACAAAAGTAATTGCTTTTAGATAAGCTGATAATTCGCTATCATTTATCGGATCCATAATTTCAGGACCACCGCCAAATACGTGTAATCCTATTGTGAGAAAAGAAATAATAGCAGCTATTAAAATTGGAATGTTCATTTTAGGTTTTCTTTCTTTGGTTGATGTGGTTATGTCACTTCCTTCTCCCTCCCCCTTGCGGGGAGGTGTGAGTTCACGTTTGAAGTGCAACACTGCTAAGGTGATTGTGCGATGGGATATATTTATGGCCAGCTCAGCCAAAAAGAGCGACTTAGGATTTATCATTATAGGCGTAACGGTTATTCGTTAAGGCGGATTTCTGCATGTTTGGGGCGATCTGCTAGCACTATTGGGCGTGAAATTGCTCGTAATTCCAAACCAAACGACCACTGGAATGGTGATTACTGCCCCGTTCGAGCCCAAAAATTAACAACACGTCGCCGACAAGTTGATAAATCACGCTTCAAACTTGTGCGCCAGCCTGACCTGCTTGCTATAGTCAGGAAACGCCTTGCGATGGGTTGGTCTCCTAAGCAAATATCAGGTAGGCTAGCGCTTTTACATGGTGCGCCTGTAATTAGTCACGAGTCAATATATCGCTATATCTATTATCGACGTGAGCAAAAAGACTATTTATGTCGGCTGTTACCAAAAGCCCATTCTAGGCGCAGGCGGCGTAGTAAAACTCCAATGACACATTTCAAAATACCTTGGCGCATCAGCCTATCTAAGCGCCCAAAACATATTAGCAATCGCACTCAATCTGGGCATTGGGAAATTGATATGATGCAATTCTCTAAGCCAACGCATAGTTTATTGATGCTGTGCGAACGAACTTCTCGTTTTGTTAGCATGAGCATACATACTGATAAAAAAGCCATCACAATTAAAAATGCTTTAATTAAGCAACTAAGTAAAGTTCCAGCATCCATGCGTCAATCTATGACGTTTGATAATGGATCTGAATTTTGGCTGCATAACGATGTTGCAAATACATTTAATATAAAAAGCTATTTCTGCGATCCTCATTCGCCTTGGCAAAAGGGGAGCGTAGAAAACGCTATTGGACGACTTAGGCGACATTTACCAAGAAAAACTAATATGGAGCAATTAAGCTCAGCAAAACTCAAAGGAATTATCGATGATTATAACAACACACCAAGACAATGCCTTGACTTCCAAACACCAAACGAGGTCTATTCAAATAAAACCGTTGCACTTCAAACGTGACTCCGCACAGTACCACCCTACGCAACACTAGCATGGAAAAAGAATAAACGGCGGGGGTGTCGGGGTCGGGAGCAAAGCGACCAACGGCGACAAGAATAAAAGAAAACAATTACTTCAAAACATCAGGCCAATTCTCATCAGCTTTTTCAATATTCTTTTCAATATCCTTGCGCCAGCGTTTGCGAACACTAAGCGAGAAATTCAGATATAATTTATCTTCATAAATTGTCCAAGCTTCTGGCACTGTTGGCGCTGTGTAGCCACGACTAACTGCAAAAGCACAATATCCACCATATTGCGGGGCGTATTTTTCAGGATTTTCCATAAACAGAGATTTATTTTCATCACTAGAAAAAAACCAAACCGCAGAACTCCATTTAAAGCTATATTGCTCAACCCCTTCAACTGGCATACCTTGAGTAAAATATGCTACCGAGTCAAAACCATTTATTGCAATACCTGTCTTTTCATCCTTAAAGATTTCTGCTTTGGCTGCAAAAACAGCGATTGGGGTTAATATCGAACCAGCAACCAAAAGAGAGACAGAACCTGCTAATAATATTCTACGTGAAACCATGATTTTTCTCCAATGTTTTTTGCATTCTATAAAAAAACTAAAAGTAAGCAAATCACCAAAATTCAAATTAGCGTGAATAGCGCATTATCTAACCATGCTCAAATTGTACTAAATCTAGACTTTCCCCATGTAACTTAACCGCTGCTTTTTTAATGCCAGTTTCTTGAAATCCGCATTTTTCTAATGTTCTAATTGAAGCTGGGTTATTGCAACTTGTTTGTGCAATCACAACGGTAATTTCAAGTGACTCTTTAACTTTAGGCAAAAGCTGTTTTATCATTTTGGCAGCAATATTATTACCCGTAAAATTTTTTGCGATTCGAAAACCCAACTCAGCAGAATTTATATTTATACGAGAAAAGTTTATTCTACCAATCACTTTGTCATCTGCAAAAACCAGATAATATGCGCCTTCTCCTGCTGTCATTTCATCAACTAAAACTTTTATAGCCTCGTTGATGCCGTTAGGCGTTAGATAAGACGCATTGCGTGCAGGGACAAATTGTTCAAACCACTTTTTGTTATCCAGTTCAAAATCTAAAAGTATATCTTTGTTTTGAAAAGAAACTAGCTTTAACAAAATGTTTTGCTCAATTATTTGACACACTTAACTATCCAATCAAAAACTATATTGTGCTGAGATTGCTTTTAATTAAACCAAAGTGAAAACAACATTCCTTGCCCACCAGTTAGCTGAGAAAAACTACGCCAAGAACGCATATTGGTAACTTTTCCAGTTTCAAGATATGGCGCAATTGCTGCGCCATGAAGCATAAGTATTATATCAAATTCACCCGGATCACTCATCAATTTCGCAAAATTAATTCCAACGCCAGTTTCTGAAGCATTACCAGTACCAATGCGCCAATGCGGAATTAAAACCCTACCCTCAAGCACATCAGATATTTCAAGCAATACTGCCTGCCACGCCTCAGCCATTTCCAAAGTAACAGACATACCAAATGCCGAAACCTGGTTTGGGTTTGGCAACCATTCATTTTCATCATCTTTTTCAAGCATTACCAACCGCCAGAAATCTTGATTATGCGAAATCATTTTTTTGAAATGGGCTAATGCGGCACGGGTACGTTTTTTATCTGGTATTCCATCAAGTGTCTTAACTATTACCGCAATAGAATCAACCATCTCATCTTCGCCCAATATTGGATCGCCCCTTATCGCCCCCATTTCTGCCATTAGAGCACGCCCCTCGCTAATAGTTCTGATTGCAGGGGTTGGATCTACAGCAAGCACCATCTCGGCCATACCAGAAAGCACATGCACATAGGCAGCTAACCAGTCTGCATCAGCTTTATCAAAGCGTATAATAGTTGATTTATTTTCATTATTCGCAAATGCAGGAAGTTCATTAAGTTGGCTAGTGAAATTCTCATTTTCATCTCGTTTTCCATTTTTATTTATGTCAAACCACAGATCTGCAATATCAACTTCAATCGAAAAATCATTCCCTACTGTTTTATCAAGGACATTTGATGCTTTCTCTAAACGCTTAAGCGCTCCTTTTAGCGCAATCTCAATAAATGCTGGATCAAACACCGCATCAGGATTATATTGTAGTTGAGCCCGCCCACCTGGAACTAAAGGCAATTCCCCCGAATAATTATCATAGCGCACCTGCAAAATAAACTCGATAGCACTAAGAGCTTCTACGCCACCTAAAAGAAACTGATTCTCAGGAGTTTTTGGTTGGGTTTGCAACCAATCTATTGCACCAGAAAACCCTTGTTTAGCTAAAACTTCTGAGAATGAATTATTATTTTGCGCTAATGCACCGCCAGTAAAAACAAGTAACCAGATAAATATTACAAGTCTAGAAAGTATATTTTTCATTATTCAATCCTTAATATTATATATTTTTATACATTTTTAATAACCTAACCCCCAAGCTTTCCCTTCACCACTTTCGATGCTTCACCAAAATCTATCCGCCCCGGAAATTTGCCCTTAAGCACGCCAACCACCTTGCCCATATCACGTAAGCTTTGTGCGCCCGTTTGCTCAATCGCCAAATCAATTTCTTTAGCGACTTCTGCTTCGCCCAAAGGTTGCGGTAAATAATCTTTTATGATTGCAACTTCATCACGCTCTTGCTGCTCCAAATCATCTCGCCCTGCTTTGGCGTATATTTCAATAGATTCATCTCTTTGCTTAATCATTTTTTGCAATAGAGTAAGAATATCAGCGTCCGCTATTGGCTCTTTGCCCTTGCCCCTTGCATCAATATCACGATCTTTAATAGCGGCATTTATTAGCCGTAAAGTTGCCGAGCGGCGTTTGTCTTTTGCCTTGATTGATTTCACTAAATCAGCGTGTAATTGTTCGCGCATTTTCATTTCCAAATTGGTTAAATCAGACCTTAATATATCAATATCTTTTGCCTTTGCCAAGATTTCTGCTAATAACTTTTTAAGCGATTGTTTTTATTGGTTTTAATTTATTGTCTGCTTGTTGACCAAATATCTTTCTTGCAATATTCTCGCAAAAATTCACATTCCTGCGAGAACATTTCGCAAATTTAGGAGATAGAAATGTCAGGCTGGCAGATCCCAAAAAAAACCGCCCTTATAATATTACAAGATGGCACTCGCTTAGAAGGTTTTGGCATTGGCGCTATTGGGCAATCAGCTGGCGAAATATGCTTTAATACCGCAATGACAGGCTATCAAGAAATCCTTAGCGATCCCTCTTATGCAGGACAAATCATCACCTTCACCTTTCCTCATATTGGCAATGTTGGCGTAAATGACGAGGACAATGAAACCAGCAACGAAAAAGCAACATCAGGAGTTCGTGGCTGTATCTTAAAAGCCGATATTACCAGCCCTGCAAATTATCGTGCCACAGGCGAATTAGACGCTTGGTTAAAGAAAAGAAATATCATCGGAATTTGCGGCATAGATACTCGTGCCCTCACCTCTTATATTCGTGAAAATGGTATGGTCAACGGCATTATTGCTCACTCCCCTGAAGCAAAATTTGATGAAGAAGCGCTAAAAACTGAGTTAGCATCTTTTCAAGGGCTTGAGGGGCAAGATTTAGCAATAAAAGTAACCACGCCAGAGACTTATGTTTGGAATCAAAGCACATGGGTTTGGGACGAAGGGTTTGGCGAAAATAATAATTCTCAATTTCATATTGTAGCGATTGATTATGGCGCAAAGAAAAATATCTTACGCTGCCTTGCTTTTGAGGGCGCTAAAGTTACCATCGTTTCAGCAAAAACCTCTGCTAAAGAAATTTTGGAATTTAATCCCGATGGCCTTTTCCTCTCAAATGGCCCAGGTGATCCAGCAGCAACAGGGCAATATGCCACGCCAATCATTCAAGAGCTAATTGCCAGCGGCCTGCCATTATTTGGTATATGTTTAGGGCATCAATTACTTGGTCTTTCACTAGGTGCAAAAACCATAAAAATGCATCAAGGCCATCATGGTGCAAACCACCCAGTGCAAGATTTAACCACCACTAAAGTTGAAATCACCTCAATGAACCATGGCTTTGCCATTGATGCAAACTCGCTTCCTTCAGGCGTTGTTGAAACTCACAAATCATTATTTGATAACTCAAATTGCGGCATAGCGCTTGAGGGCAAACCAATATTCTCGGTGCAATATCACCCAGAAGCCTCACCCGGCCCACATGATTCGCATTATTTATTTACAAGATTTATAAATCTAGTTCGTGAGCAAAAAGGCTTGAAACAAAAGCCCGAATCGGAATTAATCGGTGCGGCATAAGGTAAGTTATTTATGAAAAAATCTCCAAAAGCCTACTTAAAAATTCAGATATATCTTCACTGGATTGTCGTTGCGCTGATTATTTTTCAATTCATACTGCACGGTGAAATTTCACTTCTATTTCAATACAGAATGGAAGGGCTAATCCCGAACGTACCCTCGGCATCACCGCACGCAATAGTTGGCACAATAATGCTTATTCTAATTTTTTGGCGGCTATGGCTACGTTGACCCCAGAACCACCAAAGCTGGACTTCGCGTCATTACAAACACTGGCGTGACACCAGATATTGGCACGGAAGTTGATGCAGATGCCTATACCGCCCACCGGGTGCACCTGGGCCTTGCCGACAGTGACGATGACATCGGCTCCTCCCAGCGCTTTGTTCATGAGTGCAATCTCGATATGACCAACGGTGTTGATTTTTCCAAGGGCTGTTATGTCGGCCAGGAAGTGGTCTCGCGCATGCATCATAAACAAGCTGCGCGCAAACGCATCCTGCCGGTTTTTTCCAGCATGCCTCTCACTAAGGGTGATGCAATCATCGCCAGCAACAAACCCATCGGCGAAATACTATCCACCACAGATACAAACGCACTTGCCGTCCTTCGTCTCGACAAGGCAGATGCAGCCATTGTTGCCGGAGAGACCTTGACCGCAGATGGCTCAACAATAACACTTCACAAACCCGATTGGGCAGATTTTACATTCCCGGGAGAACCCGACAATGAATGACACAACCACCCGCTGCACCTGGCCCGGCGAAACCGAGCTTTATGTTGCCTATCATGACGAAGAATGGGGGGTGCCAATCTATGAAGATCAGCCTTTGTTTGAAAAACTGATACTGGATGGTTTTCAGGCCGGGCTTTCATGGATCACAATCCTGCGCAAGCGTGACCGCTTCATTGAGGTTTTCGAAGGCTTCGATCCGGAAAAAATCGTCAGGTTTACACCGGAGAAAATCGAAACCCTGATGCAGGACACCGGCATTGTCCGTAATCGCCTGAAGATTGAAGGCACAGTTAAAAACGCCCGCGGCTATCTCGCCATTCAGGAAGACATGGGGTTTTCCAATTACCTGTGGGGTTTTCTCGACGGTGAGCCGTTGCAAAACAATTTCGCAACTTTTTCTGACATTCCGGCGCAAACAGAATTGAGCCAGCGGATTTCAAAAGACCTGAAATCGCGCGGCTTCACTTTTGTCGGCCCGACAATTGTCTATGCCTTCATGCAGGCTGTTGGCATGATAAACGATCACACAACTGATTGCTTCAGACACAAGGAATGCGTGGCACTGGCCAGAAAACCCAAACCATGAGTCCAAAAAATCCCGAACCTCCACGTGCGTGGCAACGCATGTTAAGTGGCAGGCGGCTTGATCTGCTCGATCCCTCACCACTCGACATCGAGATAGACGATATTGCTCACGGCCTGGCCAGAGTGGCGCGCTGGAACGGCCAGACTTTGGGCAATCATGCTTTTTCTGTCGCTCAGCATTCCTTGCTGGTGGAGGATATCTGCCTTCACTTCAAACCGAAATTCGAGCGTAAATGGCGACTTGCAGCCCTGCTGCATGATGCCGCTGAATATGTGGTCGGCGACATGATCAGCCCGTTCAAGGCCGCATTAGGGCTTGATTACAACAGTTTCGAAGACGACCTCATGGTCGCCATCCACCGGCGCTTTGGCCTGCCGCCAAGCCTGCCAGCGCCGGTCAAAAAACTCATCA
>JAKISM010000108.1 GCA_021648585.1 Devosiaceae bacterium
CTTGAAGGAGAGTGCCCGACAATGGGTATTGAACAATCTCCCATATGATCAGTCTAACAATGAACTCGATGCGCATTTGCGTAGCCTTGATGTGCATGACTTGTTTATAAAATATCATAACTGGACTAGTAGATTTATTGCTCCACGCGTTCGGCAGGTGCATATATCTGCAACATTAAAAGCTCGTTTATCTTCGATAGAGCATAAAACTGCACTTAAGCAGATTATTGAAGACATTGAAGCAGGGCTAGACCTAAATTGCTATTTAAGCAAGGGAATACAACATGCTGCAGATGTGTCTGGAAGCGGCAAAAAGTTAAACAGACGTCGTGATCTTGATTTATTGCTTACTTCTTGGGGGTTGCACCACTTGCATTTATCGACAAGGACTATGCCTGATGGGTTTGTTGAACGAACAGGCGACCTTTTGTTTGTCGTATTCAAACATGATAATGCTTATTTGGTTGATGTTATGCCACACGGAAGCTGGAGCAAAGAACATTTGGTACGAGTGATGTTCAAAGAACTAGAGGGTGCTGAAATTGTTCATGAGGCGAAGAGAGCTAAAAATCTTTCATGGATACCTAACGAAGAAGAGAGGAAACAACTTCGAAATAATGCAATAAATTCGCCGATGGAAATTGACGGAACGATGGTTACTATAAGTGGTGGCATGACAACTGCAGGTACAAGTATTGACGCTACCATGGATACAAATTCATTGTTGAAGGCAATCACGTTTTTTGAAGGTGCTTGGGAGAATCGTAATAAGTGTTTGCGGGAAGCTTTTAGCAAAGACGGTGTCGAATTGCCAGAAGTTCCAGAATTTGAATTTAATATTTTGGGTGATCATGGGCCTGTGATATTTGATAAAAAATCAAAACTATTATTAAAGCTCTTGTGAATGGTTTAATTTTTGTTGGCGAAGTGTGGTAGGAATTTACTAAGTACACTTAATTATTCCTCTTGATACTGGTTGAGAGGCACGGGCTAGAAATATGTCTTATTTTCTTATGCTAACCCTTCGACAGGCTCAGGGTGAGGTGATTTGGATTTCTAGTTTCAATTCTGTAAAAATGATGGACATAGAGTGCCAAAACAGGACTGTTCCAAATAAAACATAACTTATCCACCCATCACGCTGTTCGGGTATCTTTATGTCAAGGTCGCAGAGTTGCGGCAAAAATATTACGGCTTCCTCCCTTTCGTAATTTCAACTTAACTCTGCGACTTTTCGGATTTTTATGAGCAATATTAAAAGCCCTAACAGGACAATTTTGATTAAACGATTGTTTTGTGTTTTGGAGCAGCAAATTGTTCTTTTGGAGAAAGATATGGCAAATCATGGCAATAAAGAAGTTACTTTGCTTGGAACTATTACTAGGAATTTAGAAAAACTTATTGACCTTGACCAAAAGGAGCGAGAGCGCAAACCTGATAAAAAGCGTACTCGTGAGCTTAATGAATTGCGGCAGAAATTGTCGGATAGGATTGAGCATCTTCGTAGGGGTTAGGTTGAGGGTTTTGCATTATTGCTTTCTTGCTTGATGCCCCCACCCCTAGCCCCTCCCCGCGAGGGGGAGGGGGACTTTGGATTGTGCGGTTTTGTTACAATGACGTGGGGAGATATATATGAGTTTTGAAAATTGGATAATTTAGTTGCCTCTTTGAGTGATGAGGAGGTTGAGGAGCTGGTTGCTGATTGGTCGCTTTGGGCTCGAACAGAACAGTTGGCACCTTGTGGGAATTGGACTACTTGGCTTTTAATGGGTGGGCGTGGCTCTGGTAAAACTCGTGCTGGGGCTGAGTGGGTTCGTGCTTTGGCTACTGGTGAAAATTTGATTTCTCCGATTGCTTTGGTTGGTGAAACTATTGCGCAAGCCCGCTCGATTATGGTCGAGGGGGAAAGCGGGATCTTAAATATTGGCACTCTTAGTGAGCGTCCAAAATTTGATCGCCAGCGCAATATTTTGATTTGGGAAAATGGGGTTGAGGCGCATCTTATGTCTGGCTCTGAACCTGAGAGATTTAGAGGTCCGCAATTTGGTGCTGCTTGGTGCGATGAAATTGGTAAATGGCCGCAAGCTGAAAAGGCGTGGGATATGTTGCAATTTGCGCTTCGGTTGGGCAAAAAGCCTCGTCAATTAGCAACTACTACGCCACGTCCAACTAAGCTAATTAAGCGTTTGCTTAGTGATGAACATACTATTGTTACCCGTATGAAAACAGGGGAAAATGAGGCTAATCTAGCATCTAGTTTTTTAAGCCAAATTGTTGAGCGCTATAGGGGCTCGGTTTTGGGGCGGCAAGAATTGGACGGTGAATTAATCGATGATTTGCCCGACGCTTTGTGGTCTAGGCGTTTGATTGAGAGTATAAAAATAAAGCAATTACCGCCCCTTGAGCGAATAATTGTGGCGGTTGATCCGCCTGTTTCTGCTAATAAAAATTCGGACGCTTGTGGAATTATTGTTGCGGCGAGTTATGGTGAAAAGGCGATTATTATTGAGGATAAAACTATAAAGCCAGCCAAGCCGCTTGAATGGGCGGGCAAGGTGGCACAGGCTTATAGGCGCATGATGCTGATGCTGTTGTTGCTGAAGTTAATCAGGGTGGGGATATGGTTTCGCAAATGATTAAGCAGGTCAACCCTGAAATATCTGTTATTTCTGTTCGGGCAACTCGTGGGAAATGGGTCCGCGCTGAACCTGTGGCGGCTCTTTATGCTCGTGGATTGATTAGTCATAGGCATGGTTTAGATGAGCTTGAAGATGAAATGTGTGCCTTTGGAGTGAACGGTCTTTCTGATGGACATTCGCCCGATAGGGTTGATGCTTTAGTTTGGGCGCTAACGGAATTAATGCTTAATAAAATGAGACCTAAAGTGCGTGGGATTTGAGTTTTTTGCTCATTGAAATCACAAATATTGATTTAATGTCATTGCGAACACCGATAAGGTGTGTGGCAATCCAGAATTGTTGAGCTAACCTGCTGAGATTCTGGATTGCTTCGTTGCTGACGCGCCTCGCAATGACAAAAAAGTAATTAGATATTGGAGAAAACTATGGTGACTTGGTTAAACCGCTTTTTGAGTGGGCAAAAAAACTTGACAAAAAATAGAGCAACACTTGAGCAAAAATCACAAAGTTTTTTACTTTTACTGATTTAGCAAATGCAAATTTTGCTTCTGGTGCTGGCTCATCTGCTAATTCTAGTTATGCGAAAAATCCAGTGATTAATCGTTGTGTGAGAATGATTGCGCAAGCGGCGGCTCGTGTTCCGTTGCAAGTTATTTTGGACGGTGAAAAGCAAAGCGAGCATAGTGCTTTAACTTTGTTAAATTGTCCTAATGCGCATAGTTCTGGATCTGAAATTTTGGAACGGATATATTCTTATTTGCAATTAAATGGCAATGCCTATCTTGAAGCAGTGATTGTTGACAATGAAGTTAGGGCTTTGTTTGAACTTCGTCCAGATAGTATGAAACTAATTGCAGGAAAAGATGGCTGGCCCATTGCCTATGAATATGTTGCTGGCAATAAAACTCGAAAAATTAGCCAGCTTGAAGAAATAATTCCAAAGATTTTGCATCTAAAATTATTTCACCCTGACGATGATTATTATGGATCATCTCCATTTGATGCCGCAAAATCTAGTGTTGATATTTTTGAGGCGGCAGCTAAATGGAATAAATCATTGCTTGAAAATGGCGCTCGACCATCTGGTGCTTTGGTCTATTCAGCGGCGGGTGGTAATTTAACTTCAGATCAGTTTGAGCGCCTTAAAGGCGAACTTGAAACGAGTTTTCAAGGGGCAAATAATGCAGGCCGTCCTATGTTTTTAGAGGGTGGTCTTGATTGGAAAACTATTGCTTTAACGCCAAAAGATATGGATTTTATTGAGGCTAAAAATTCTGCTGCTCGTGATATTGCGCTCGCCTTTGGTGTGCCGCCAATGTTGCTCGGTATTCCCGGTGATAATACTTATGCCAATTACGCTGAGGCTAATCGAGTTTTATGGCGGCAAAGCGTGTTGCCTATGGTTCGTCGAGTGAGTGCTAATCTTTCAAATTGGCTTGCCCCGAGCTTTGAGGGGAAATTGCAAATTGTTCCAGATTTTAGCGTCATTGAGGCGTTGGCTGAAGACCAAACACTTTTATGGAAACGCATAGGCGAGGCTGATTTTTTAAGCGAAGAAGAAAAACGTGAGCAGTTAGGTTTAGCTGCAAAATAGTGAGGAGGACAAAATGGACGAACTAACAAAATTGATTTCTGAACGTGGTGATTTGGCGCATTTGGCGCTTTTTTTATGGGCTAGTGGCGCTAGCGGAATGCTGTTTTGGGCCCTTAAAGAAATATCAGCATCGCACAAGCGGTTTAATGAATTTGTTTCTGAAATAGCTTCGCTAAATCGACTTTTCAAAAGAGGTGAATGAATATGAGTACCTTATCAAAAACAGGTAAAAACCCTAAACCTGAATCTAGCCAAGTGTTTCGTCAATTTACTTGGAATTTGGCTGGAACTCTTTCTAAAACCAGTTCTAAAAAACCACGGGCAAATTCCAAAAGAACAACAGCTAATAAGAGAACAATAGCTGCAAAAAAGGTATCAAATAAATGAATTCAAACTCTATTCCCATTGATGAAATGGGGCGTTTTGCTGGTTATGCTTCGGTGTTTAATCAGGTGGATCAGGGCGGTGATATTGTTATGCCCGGTGCGTTCAAAAAATCTTTGGCGCAAAAAAGCAAACAAGATATTCGCCTGCTTTTTCAGCATGACCCAAAAGAGCCAGTTGGTATTTGGGAGCAGGTGCAAGAAGATGGTTTTGGTCTTTGGGTTAGGGGGCGATTGCTACCCGGAATTGAAAGAGCGGATGCACTAAAAAAACTTATAATTGGCGGTGCGCTTGATGGGCTTTCAATTGGTTTTAAGACGCAAAGAGCCAAGAAAGATAGAATTACTGGATTTCGTCATCTTTACCAAGTCAAACTTTGGGAAATTTCCATTGTCACTTTTCCGATGATGGAGGGCGCAAGGATTAAACCAAGCGCCACAAATCAAGAGGGGAACGTCTCTCTTGTTCGGTCGTTAGATGCGGCCATTTCACTTTTACGCAACCAATGAAGGAAGTCCGCATTATGGATAAAACTAACGAACAATTAGAAATTAAGGCCACTACTGGCAAAGGAGCTGGTGATGTATCTGGCATGTTTAATGAATTTATGTCGGCATTTGAAGAGTTCAAACACACTAATGATAATCGCTTAAACGATTTAGAAAAGCGTGGCTCTAGCGATGTTATTGTTGAGGATAAATTAACTCGTCTTAATGCAGCGCTTGATGGGCATAAATCTGCGCTTGATCGAGTTGTGCTTGAGCGTTCTCGCCCAAATCTTGAAGCTGGGTTTGCCTCTAATCATGCTAATGATGAATATAAAGATGCTTTTTCGGCTTACGTAAAACGAGGTGAAGAAAAAGCGCTCTCGATTGGTTCAAACTCCGATGGTGGTTATCTTGTTCCTGATGAAACCGAGCTTGAAATTGCTAGATTATTAAGCGATGTTTCCCCCATTAGAGCGATTGCTGGTAATCGAATTATTTCTTCTTCTACTTATAAAAAGCCAATAACTATAACAGGTCCTGCGGTTGGTTGGGTTGGCGAAACCGATGTCCGTTCTGAAACAGCAAGCCAAGTTTTGTCTGAAATAACTTATGACACTATGGAACTTTATGCCATGCCAGCGGCGACTTCTAATTTTTTAGATGATGCAGCTGTTGACGTTGGGCAATGGATTGCTGATGAGGTTAATTTGGCTTTTGCCGAGCAAGAAACTGCCGCCTTTATTATTGGCGATGGTATTAATAAACCAACTGGCTTTTTGTCTGAAACCCAAGTTGCTGAAAGCGCTTGGACTTGGGGCAATATTGGTTATGTGCCAACTGGTGAGGCGGGTGATTTCTTAAGTGGTAGTGAAAGTGATGCGTTAATAGATTTAGTTTATGCTCTTAAATCGGGCTATCGTCAAAACGCTTCTTGGGTGATGAACCGCTCAACACAAGCCGCTATTCGTAAGTTAAAAGATGCTGATGGTAATTATATTTGGCAGCCTTCAATCTCACCAACTGGACGAGCAACTTTGCTTGGTTTTGAATTGGTTGAGGCTGAAGATATGCCTGATATTGCAAATGATTCAGCTTCGATTGCCTTTGGTGATTTCAGACGTGGATATTTGATTGTTGATCGTCGTGGGGTAAGCGTTTTACGTGATCCTTATTCTTCAAAACCCTATGTTTTGTTTTATACTACCAAAAGAGTTGGTGGCGGTGTTTCTGATTTTGATGCGATTAAATTGCTTAAATTTGCAGCTAACTAATTATTAAAAAGGGGCGAGAATATCTCGCCCCTAATTTTATCTACTAAAAATAAGTGAGAACGATATGACCTCATATTTGCTTAGTGCGCCAGCACTTGAGCCAGTTACGCTTGCTCAAACGAAGGAATTTTTGCGCATCGACGAAGCGCACGAAGATGATTTTATAAATTCGCTAATTGTGGCGGCAAGAATTCATGTTGAAAGCATTACGGCTCGTGCGCTAATTTCGCAAAGCTGGCGAGTGGTGCGTGATTGTTGGCCAAGCGATAGAACTATACACCTTCCTGTTGGCCCGCTTATTTCACTAAGCGCAATTACTACTTATGACGACGATGGCAATGCTAGTACCTTGCCGTTGGCGCAGTTTCAGCCCGAAACTGAAATTGCACCAGCTAGAATATTTTTACCATCAAATATTTCTGGGCAATCTGTGATGCGCCAAAGAGGGGCGATTGAAATTGATTATGTAGCTGGTTTTGGTGTTAGCTCTGATGATGTTCCTAGCGATATAAAACAGGCGATATTTACGCTTATTGCCTATTGGTTTGAACATCGTGATGCGGTGGTGATTGCTGGTTCAGGATCGATTGTTCCTGCTGGTTTTGATATGCTTGTTTCAGCATATAGGAATGTAAAATTATGAGCGCGAAAATCCCGTCAATTGGTACTTTGCGTGACAAGGTGCAACTAGAAGCTAAAAACATGGTAGATGATGGCGCTGGTGGGCATTTGGTTAGCTATTCATCCATTGCTAATGTGTGGGCAAATGTTAGCCCTAGCAATGGGCGATCTGTGCAAATTGCTGATGCTAATAGCGTTAGTATTAGCCATGTTGTTTTGCTTCGATTTCGCAGTGATTTGGAAGTTGGGCATCGTATTATTTACCGTTCTCGAACGCTTGAAATTTTATCGGTTAATGACCTGAATGGGCACAAAGCATATTTACAATGTTTTTGTTCTGAAACTGTGGTGGCTGGCTAATGGCGCATTCAATAATCGAGTTGCAAACTAACCTTGTTACAGCACTTAAAGCAGATGCGCAATTATTAGCTTTGCTTGGGAATGGTGTTTTTGATGCACCCCCTAAAGGAAGAAAAGCGCCCTTTGTGGCAATTATTCGCCATGATGTGATTTCTCGTGATGGTGATGAAACGCCTGGGTTTGAGCATAGGATATTGCTTCATGCTCGCCATGATGATGTCTCTCGAAAAGCCGTTTTAGAAATTGTTGAGAGGGTGATTTTTATTGCTCTTAATGAGGATTTATCAAGCGCTAGTTTGCTTATAACGCATGTGCAACATGACAAGATTGAAACTAGAATTGATGGCAAATCTGGGCAGGCTGTTGCAGCAATATCTTTGCGCTTTTTAAGCGAGCCGACAATATAATTTACAATAAATTGGAGAATAAATATGAGCGCACAAAGCGGCAAGGATATGCTGTTACGCCTTGATCAAAATGGCAGTGGAAGTTTTTTAACCGTTGCAGGGCTTCGCACTAAATCACTGGCATTTAATACGGCTTCTATTGATATTACGGACGCTGAATCTGCCGGTCGTTGGCGAGAATTATTAGCAGGTGGTGGCATTAAACGTGCTTCACTTAGTGGAGCTGGAATTTTTAAGGATAAGAGTTCAGATGAGGAAATTCGTTCATTATTTTTTGCTGGCACTATTCGTAATTGGCAACTTTTATTACCTGATTTTGGCACGATTGAAGGTGCATTTCAAATTGTAGCACTTGAGTTTTCTGCTGATCATGCTAGCGAAGTTACCTTTGATATTGCGCTTGAGAGCGCTGGCGAGCTTAGTTTTACGGTGATATAATGGTAAATATTCAGCGTGGTGAAATTGAAGCTATTATTGGCAGGGAAAAGCGCACGCTTTGCTTAACGCTTGGCGCACTAGCTGAGCTTGAGGCACGCTTAAAAGCTGATGATTTAATTGGTCTTAGTGAAAGATTTGAAAATGGACGGCTAAGCGCTCGTGATCTTGTTGCTGTTTTAGGGGCTGGGTTGCGTGGTGGTGGCAATGCGATAAGCGATGATGATTTGGCTCGTATGTCTATTGAGGGTGG
>JAKISM010000109.1 GCA_021648585.1 Devosiaceae bacterium
TTAGTTGCAAATGACAACTATGCTGAGGCACGTCTAGCTGCGTAAGCGGTTCGACACCTCGAATTGAAGTCCTATCCTCCTCGCAGGGGTTAGGCGGGGTTCGCAGGCACCTGGCAACAGAAGCCTGTACTTTTTTAATTATATTACTATGCTTTTTTAATAAAATACTATTTGGCTCTTGAGTTTTTTGCTATTATTGCATCTACTAAGACAAAGGGATTCTAACCAAAAGAGCAAAAAATGTCTGAAGATCACATCCGCTACGATATTCTTGTACAAGAGGCTTTACGTAAAGTTGTTAGCAAAGTAATGGGCGAAGTTGCAAAAACTGGCCTTCCGGGCGAGCATCATTTTTTCATTTCTTTCATTACCAAAGCACCCGGTGTGCGTATTTCTGAGCGTTTGCTTGAACAATATGAAAAAGAAATGACTATAGTCATTCAAAACCAATATTGGGATTTCAAAGTTAGCGAAACTGGTTTTCAGATTGGGTTAGCATTTGATGGGAAAAATGAACTGCTAGAAATACCATTTTCTGCTGTCAAAGGATTTTTTGACCCCTCAGTGCAATTTGGGCTACAATTTGATGTAGAAGGAGCAAAAGAGGCAGAAGATGGAACTGAGGCTGATAATGCTGATAAGCCTCAAAAAATTTCAAAGTTAAAAAAACCTAAGAAGCCAAAAAAGAGTGCTAAAAGTGCTAAAGACGAACCATCAAAAGAAGACAAAGCAGAAACTAAAAAAACAGATGCCAGCGATAAAATCGTAAGTCTTGATAGCTTCAGAAAAAAATAAATATCATTAAGAACTAAAACCCAATAGAGCTAGAACATATGCAAAAACGCTCGCTTATAATTGCTAACCATTCTACATCAATCGCACTTGAGCCTGAATTTTGGTTGGCGATTGAACAAATGGCAAAGGCAAAAAACTTAAAATTAACTCAGTTGATTAGTAAAATTGACGAAGAGCGAACTACAGATAATCTAACCTCAGCGTTGCGAGTTGCAGCGCTTAACTTTCATTGCAAGCCTATTGAAAATTAGGTGCGGGCACTTCAAAATTATTATTTAATAAATCAATAGGCTCAATGTCTAAATTTTGTTGTTCTATTTCTAACTCTTCATTATTTTCCAAATTATTTAACTCTTGCTCTATTGCTTCTTTAGCTGCTTCTTCGGCTGCTCTTTCGGCTTCTAAAAGCGCTTCTCTTTCTTCCTCCTTTTGTTTTTCTTCTAATATTCTTCTTTGTTCTTCCATAAGTTTTAGTCTTTGCAATGCTGCATTTTTTGAGCGCAATTCTGCTTCAATGCGCAGTTTTTCTAAGCGATCTACCTCTATCTCTAATGCCCTCACCTGAACTCCATCAATCATGGTGCTTAAATCATATTTAAGTATAGGTGCAAGCAAGGTGCCTGAATTAATTAATCTTATTATTGCATTTGTTTTATCAAGAATTTTAGATAAATGATCTATATTTAGGAGTGTGAAAGCCCATTTCCCATCTAATTCTAAATCCACTAAATTAATTTTTATGGAGCCAAAAATATTTGTTTTTTCTGATTGCAAACTTACATTTGCTGCACGTAAATTTCCATTAGCAATCGAAAGGATTGCATTGGTTTTTGAGGCTTGAAAATCCCCAGCATTTATTATCTCTATTAGAGTTTCCTCTAAGTCACTTTGCGCCATATCCTCAAAATCATCATGCTCAAAAATTTCATCAAAAACATTAGAATTTAGTTTTTTAATTTCAAGACCTTCAAGCAAGATAGATCCATCGCCAACTAATGATTGAATAATTTCTTCATAACTATTACCCGAACCAAGAAACTGCACAGCACCAGTAATTTTCCCATTAAATCTATCAGCAATTCTATCAACAAAAAAACTATCAATATCAAATCTATCTAGGCTAAGCCTGCCTTTTATTTGAGCTTTTGTAAGTGTGCCAGTACAACAAATTGCTAAATCTACAAAGACATCTTGCCCATTAAATTTTGCCCTAAAATCCCGTATAAAAATATCACTATCAGCTATAATATATTCAAAATTTGCATCACGAGCAAAATCTTGACCATCAAAAAGAATTGCCTTTGATTTAACACCTATTGCTAGGCGTGAATTAATTTTACTTTGCAACAAAGAAAATGGGCCGATAGGCCAAACCCCCTCCCCCAAAATAGTCGAAGAAGTACCACCGAGCAAAATAGCCAAATTGCTTAATTCAATCTTATCAGTTTTTAGCGAGCCAGAAAGTTCTATATCCTTACCAATAGTTTTTCTAAGCAAGTCACCCTCAACTAAACTATTATTTATTTGAGCATTAATATCACTAATTATGATTTCCTCATTGCCCTTAAATTTTATAAAAGCAGAACCAAAAGCTGGCACTGCTCCTAGACCATTAATTCCTGCTAGCGCAATAAGAGGAGAAATATCTCGGCTATTAATTTGGAATTCACCATTACCTCGCCAATTAGAAATATCACTAATAATAATATTTCCATCAAAATTGGCACTCTCATTTTTTCCCTCAAGTGCAACATTCAAATCAACACTATTCATAATTGTGCCATCTAATTTTAGGCTTAAATATAGTGGAGAAGTTGCAGAACTATCTGCAAATATCTCAATGTCTCTCAAAGAAAATTGCTTGCTAAGCGCTAAGGAATTTAAGAACTTCATTTCAATTTTTGCATTTATTGGAGCATTAGAATAATTAAAGACGCCTTTTTTTAATTCAATATTAGCATCAAGATCACCATTGCCTGTCTGCCCATTCAAGTTAAGGTTTTGCCCGCCATTATTATTTGGTTTTGATAGTTTAAATGACAGGTTTAACGGCAACGAATTATTAATCAACAGGTCAATATTGCTAGGCATTTTTAACCTTTCAGTTAGAAAAGATAATATTGCTGTTTGCGATTTATCTGCCTGATTTATTGTCCCCTGACCAAAGATCACTGGGTCTGTTTGAGAAAAATTATACGTGCCAGAGAGCTTTGCTTCTGATCCTATGAGGTCAAACCCTGCAAGGTTTTTGAAATCAACTTTCTCATTAGTAAATTCTCCCAAAGCAGCAATATTTTTCAATTCAAAATCAAAAAGAGCGAAAAGCTTGGCCTTTAAGTCAAAGGCTGTTGATGAAAAATTAGAAGCAAATACGCTATTAGCACCAATTTTTGGTAACATACTAATCAGTGTTTCGCTTTGATTTTTGCTAAATCCTCCAAGGTTGGCAATAATTGATAAAGTTGCCTCGCTTCCTAATCCAGCTGCTAGTGAGAAATCATTTTTAATATTTTCGAAAATAAAGCTTGCATCATTTAACAATAATTCCTTCTCACTAAGTTGCACTTTCCCAGACACAGAAAATGGAATATTGAAGAATGAATTTGCTTTATCCTTATTGCGCCAATCTTTTGCGAACAGCTCTAATTGCTCCCCCTCAAGTAAAAAATTGCCATTAAATATAGGGTTATTATTTTGTTCAGATAGTTTTCCATCAAGTGCAAAGACAGTTTTACCGTTCAAAAGCGAAGAAAAATTATCAATAAACCAACTTTTTCCATCAGTGCGAGCGTCAATTCTAACATCTCGTAATGTTATTTCTCCCAAATCCAACTCCAACATATCAATCCCAACTTGACCAGAAATTGCCGGAATAAAGGGCAAAGTGAATTCTCTTAAAAAACGCAAAATAGCATAGGATCTATCCTCAGCTTCTCTAATTGCGCTATGAAAACCAAGCGATATAATTGAGCCAGAAATTACCGCATTAAATTTTCGCTTATTTCTTAAATCAATATTTGCAGCACCACTTAGCCGTGTTGCAGGTAGGTTTTCATCTGGAACAATAATATATTCCCTAAAAAGAATTTCATTGCTAGAAATTTCAACTTTAGAATTAAAAAGAAAGTCGCCTTGTACACCAAGTTTTTCTCGTTCTTTATCTTGCTTAATTTCTAAGGGATGGATTTTAAGGTCTATCTCACCAGTAAATTCAGGCATTAGATTTGCTGCTAATTCACCGTTCATTTTAAGAGTGAAACCGTTATTTTGTGGGCGAAGCAATAGTCCTAGCTGCATCTTGTTTTTCGAATTAATTTGCGAACTATTAACCCGCAAATCATAGACTTTCCCTTCATATTCACCAATTCCAGCTAATGAAAACGGCCCATCTAAACCTGCAATTGTCAGATTTCCATCAAAATTTTGCGCTCTTAAAACCTCATCAACTCGTGCGTCATAAATTTCTATTGAGCCGTTCTCAATATTAGCATCTGCAATACTGGCGTTAATATTAGTAATTGATTTTGCCAAAACAAAGGGCGCTATTAATTTGCCGCCTTCATCAATCTTCAAAAAAAACTGTGCGGATTCTAGTGAAAGATCTGTAATAAAATAGCGATCACGGAAAAAATCCAACAATGAAAATCTAGCACTTACACGGGCTATTTTAACGCCTATTTGCTTATCAGATCCAACCACAACATCTTCAAAACTAAGGCGTGGTTGTGGCAATAATGAAATCGACATATCGCCATTTATTTTCACCTCATTGCCAAGTGCCTTTTGAGCAATAAATTCCATTCGCTCACGAAAAGAATTCCAATCAACCATAAATGGCGCAAGAAATGCGCCTGAGAGCAAAATAATTGCTAACATTCCAACAATTATATATATACGATTTAACATAAAAGCCTTGTTAGATGTTTCATTATCTCTTTATAATTGTGACAATTAGTTCCACTAAGTCAAACCTATTCTTAAGATAGGTTAAACATGGTTGAATATAGTCTATTAGGAGAACCTATAAATGTCACGTAGGCATGGTCGCATCCACCAAATAAATATGGTTATTTATCGCTGGGTGCGCCCGCATGTTGATATTTTTCTTAAAATGCAACAACCAAAAGTTTGGTTACTAGCACTGATTGCCGGCATATCTGGTGCATTAGTCGGCATTGGGTTTCGCACGCTTATAGGTATGTTTCAAATCTTTTGGGCTGGCACAAGCTCTGAGAGATTTTTATTATCGCTTTCAACATTGCCATGGTGGGTTGTTGTTGTAGCCCCTACATTTGGTGGTCTGTTGGTGGGAACAATATTGCATTTTTGGCGACCATTAGGCCGAGCTGGCGGCGTTGCCGACGTTATTGAGGCTCGTGCCCACTCATCGAAACATCTAAATCTAAAGAATGCTACTATCGGAACGCTCATTTCAGCAATTACGCTGGGGTTTGGCGGCAGTGCTGGACGAGAAGGGCCAGTTGTATTTTATGCCGCCGCCGTTTCAAAGGCTTTGTTTCGCTTTTTTGAACTCCCCCCATCAGCTCGTAAAACCATGCTGGCTTGTGGGGTTGCGGCTGCCATTTCAGCTTCCTTTAATGCGCCCATTGCAGGCGTTTTATTTGCGCATGAAGTTATATTGGCACATTTTGCAATGAGCGCCTTTGTACCTTTAGTTATAGCAGCAGTAGTGGCAGCAGTTATTTCTCGTATGTGGTTTGGTGATGTCCCTGCCTTTATTGTCCCTGATTTCACTCTTACATCTTATTGGGAAGTTCCGGCTTTTGCTCTGCTTGGCGTTACTTGCGCACTGGTTGCCATTTTGTTTCAATCTTCATTGATTGGCACAGATTGGATTTCTAGACATCTTAAAATGCCAATAATGTTACGCCCAGTATTGGGCGGGTTTTTAGTAGGCCTAATAGCTCTATTATTCCCGCAAGTTCTTGGTGTTGGCTATGAAGCAACCGATAGCGCTATTGCTGGCTCACTTTCTATTAGTCTAATGTTAGCCTTAATCGTTGCAAAAACCATTGCCACCGCTATCACCATTAGCTCACGCATGGGGGGCGGTGTGTTTTCTCCTGCGCTATATTTAGGTGCAATGACTGGCGGGGCATTTGGCATTATGGCATTGGCAGTTTTTCCAGATGCCGTTTCCTCAAGTTCGCTTTATGCAATTATTGGCATGGGTGCAGTAGCCGCTGCAGTACTTGGCGCACCAATTTCAACTGTTGTGATGATTTTTGAACTTACGGGAGGATTTGCATTTTCTATTGCCTTGCTAATTGCCGTTTCAATTTCAACAGGCCTAAGCCAATTAGCAATGGGTAGAAGTTTCTTTTATTGGCAGCTTTTTACTCGTGGCATTATGCTTGAAGAAGGCCCGCATCAATATTTTGCCAAGCAGATTAGGGTGCGAGATATTATGGCTAGATTTAAGGAGGGTGATGAAATCCCTGAATTTGATATTATGTCTTCAAAAGCATGGTTACGTGCTGGCGATAATCTTGAAACTGCATTAAAGGCCTTTGAAAGTTCAGGAAAATCCCGCTTAATTGTGCTTGAAGGACGAGAGAGAACACCAATCGGCTGGCTCTATCATGTTGATGCCCTTTCGAACTATAATAAAGCATTGGTTGAGCAAAGCAAAGAAGAGCATTTGTAAGTAAAAGCTTAAGATACTTCGCTTTGCTCAGTATGACATTTCTGTGTGCCCTGAACATTTATGTGTCACCCAGTATAACATAGGTGCTGTCATGCTGAGCAACCTGTGCGGCGTGAGCGCATAAAGAGTCGAAGCATCTTAGACCTTTCGACTACGCTCAAGGTGACAAAAGAAACTCACAAAACTTCATAGCAAACTGCAAAATTGATAGATGTACATATTGTTGCATCGCATATATATTAAAGAGAACAAAAAGAGATTCGCAACAATATTCAAATGACAGATACAAAAATTTCAAACAATCCAATTACAGCGCAATTTAGGCAAGATAATCCTAAATATTTAGAAGGCTTAAACGAGCAACAAAATGAAGCGGTGACTACTATTGAGGGGCCACTGTTAGTTTTAGCTGGAGCTGGCACTGGTAAAACTCGGGTGCTGACTACAAGAATTGCGCATATTCTAGCTTCAAACTTAGCACGTAGTAGCGAAATTCTTTCGGTTACATTCACCAATAAAGCAGCACTTGAAATGAAGCAAAGAGTTGCTTTTCTTATCGGTTCTAGCGCTGAGGGCATGGCATGGCTTGGTACTTTCCACTCGATTGGCGCAAAGATTTTACGCCGCCATGCTGAACTTGTTGATCTGAAGTCTGACTTCACAATTTTAGACACCGACGATCAAATCAGGCTGATAAAACAATTATTAGAGGCTGAAAACATAGATCAAAAACGCTGGCCAGCACGTCAATTTGCCGCCATTATTGATGGTTGGAAGAACAAAGGCCTATTGCCTAAAGATGTTTCTTCATCAACAAGCTCAATGTTTGCCAATGGGTTGGGAGATAAATTATATAAAGCCTATCAGCAGCGCCTAACAGATCTCAACGCCGCTGATTTTGGCGATCTATTATTATTGTGCATTAAGTTATTTCGTGAAAACCCTGATATTTTGGCGATATATCATAGGCGCTTCAAATATATTTTGGTTGATGAATATCAAGATAGTAATGTGGCGCAATATCTTTGGCTTCGCTTGTTAGCACAAGGCAAACCAGCAAATGAGGCAAATATTTGTGTGGTTGGTGATGATGATCAATCAATTTATGGCTGGCGGGGCGCTGAAATAGATAATATTTTACGTTTTGAAAAAGATTTCCCTGGTGCAAAAACTATAAAACTAGAAATGAATTATCGCTCTACTGGGCACATTCTTAATTGTGCCGCTAGTGTAATTGCCAAAAATGTTGGGCGCTTAGACAAAACTTTGTTTAGTGCTAGTGGCGAGGATGGTGAAAAAGTTAGCGTTAGCCCATTTTGGGGCAGTGAAGATGAAGCACGCCATGTTGCAGGGCAAATCGAGCAGTTGCAACGAGAGGAAAATGAGCAATTAAATGAAATGGCGATTTTAGTGCGCACTTCGGCACAAATGCGTGAATTTGAAGAGATTTTCATTAAGCGTGGCATAAATTATCGAGTGATTGGCGGAGCTAAATTTTACGAAAGGCGAGAAATTCGTGATGCTTTAGCATATTTGCGCATTACTTATCAGCAATCTTATGATCTGGCGCTAGAGCGCATTATCAATGTGCCAAAACGTGGTTTGGGTAGCGCAACAATACAGATGATAATTAGAGTTGCTCGCTCACAAAATATCCCAATGTTACAAGCTATTCGGCTATTAATTGAAACTGAAGAATTAGGGAAAAAACAACGTGAGACTTTAGGTTTTTTAGTTGCGCAATTTGACGATTGGAATAAACGCTCTGCAAATACTCCTCCCTTTGAATTGGCTGAAGAAATATTAGATGAGAGCGGCTATACTGCCATGTGGAAACAAGAAAAATCAGCTGATGCCCTCGGAAGGCTTGAGAACCTCAAAGAGCTAGTTAATTTCATGCAAGAATTTGACGCTTTAGGTGATTTTTTAGAACATATCGCTTTGGTTTTAGAGCGCTCTAGTGGTGAAAGCAAAGATGCCGTTTCTATT
>JAKISM010000110.1 GCA_021648585.1 Devosiaceae bacterium
CTAATGCCTAATTGCTTAATCTTTGACGGTCTTTTTTGGCGTGTTGGCATATTTCACTCTTTTATTTGAGCAAATAATAAGCGCAATCTATTAAAAAGACGTTGCTAACGCACAATCTTTTTACGCCAATAATTTTAGTAGCTGGTATTTAGCTAGTTTTGAAACCAATTTTAACGTGAGACCCATCGCAATAGGGTTTGTTGGCAGAAGCTCCACAACGACAAAGCGCTAATTTTTGCGTTGTAGTAGATTTTTTGCCACTACCCATCAAAACCTCTACATTGCCATCAATCATAATAGGCCCATCTTCAATCGAGGTTATTGTGAGTTTGCCATCTCTATTATCTAATGCTTGTGCTTCAATGACTGGAATTTCACCAGTTGCTGCAAAACCATCAGCACTGTGCGCTCCATCGCAAAATGGCTTGTTTTTTGATTTTCCACAACGGCAAAGCGTTGCTCGATTACCCGCTACCTCACCATCAATTACCAATTCTCCCCTAACAATAACAGGCCCATTTTCGCTAACACGAGCAGTATTTACCTTTGGTGCCGCTTCGTTTTTGCCGCCGTCATTTCGCTCATATTGAATAGCTCCAGAGGGACAAATTTGTGCCAATATTGCTATATCTTCGGCACTAGCATTATCAGGAAAAATCCAATCGCCCTTAACTCCAGCCTTGAAAACTTCTGGCTGAGAAAGAACACAATTCCTTGCATGAATGCATTTCTTACCATCAAATAAAATTGTGATTTCTTTACCTTTAATATATTGCATATTATTCCCTTGATTGTCATTTCAAATATCTTAAATGTCTAATTAATATAGGCTAGTTTCTTGAAGCAATCGGTAGTTTTTTCCACCGTCCCCAAATTATAAATATACTTAGTGCTAATAGCACCAAATTCATAGGAAGTGTTTGCGCTGTTTCTCCATAAGAAGCATGCACCCCGATTGCTAAAATTTGAATGGTTGCAAATCCCAGTGCCGCCAACGGAGTGAGCATTGGCAATATACGAGTTAGCGCTGGCAAAATTATCCCCACTGCCCCAGCTATTTCAGCGATGCCGATAAATCTAACGAATAGAACTGGTGAATCAGCTACAAAACTCATTTGCAATGCTAGATCAGCTAGCGGCATAAAAGCCTTAGCCATTCCAGCAGCACCAAACACCAGCGCCAATAAAACCTGCGCCACCCATAATACAATATTTAACCATTTTTTTGGTTTAGGTTGTTTTACTTCTTCATTCATTGTCTTTTCGTTCATTGCTAATTCCCCATGCTAAATTTATCTAGTGGTATTCATTGGTAAGTTTGTATATATGTGATACTAATATCAAAGAATAATCATAAAGCAAGAAGGCACAGCTATGTCAGTAGATAACAACAATGTTAGTACGAATTGCCAAGCCATGGGCGAAGTACTTAATCGTATTGGCGATAAGTGGAGCATTATGATTGTTGGAACGCTAAGAAATGAAGCCGTACGATTTAATGAAATCCAGCGCCAGATAGGCGGCATTTCCCAACGAATGTTATCACGCACCCTACGAAACCTTGAGAGAGATGGTATTGTAAAACGCACCGCTTATCCCGAAGTTCCGCCACGTGTAGAATATGAACTAACAAAACTTGGTCACTCATTGCAACCTGCCATTGAGGGTTTATGGAATTGGGCCAGTACCAATTTTAGTGAGATAGAGACTGCACGTATGAAATATGATTCTCTCAAGAAATAGACATAAAGCTGATACAGTATAAGCTAGTAGTGTGATTGCATCATCTATTAATAAGGAACGAATAATGAAGAAGCAAAATGTTATATTATTGGTTTTATCGGCCTTATTCATTGCTACATTAAGCGCTAGCCCTGCCCTTGCGCATAGGTTTAATGTTGTACTAATTGTCCCGCTTAGCGGTGCTGAAATT
Organism: Devosiaceae bacterium; assembly: GCA_021648585.1. GTDB lineage: Bacteria > Pseudomonadota > Alphaproteobacteria > Rhizobiales > Devosiaceae > S141-66. Next base: position 1,934 of record JAKISM010000110.1, read on the forward strand.
GAGTTAGGCGAGCAATATCGCAACGGATTTTTTCTGGCAACCACACAAAACGATGCTCACCCTGATGAAACGTCTGACGGGCATTTAGGCGGCCTTGATTCTTATATTTCATTTATTGATGCGGCGGGTGATATTAACGGACAAGTTCAAAATATTATTAGCGAAGGACAAGCAAATATTGTAGTTGGTGCTTTTGTTGAAAATTCAGTCCTATCACAAATCGCTCCTCTATTTGAACAAGCAAATATTGCGCTATTATCACCCGGAATTTCATCTTTTGCGCAATCTAATTCACCACAAGTTGAAATATTTACCACGCTTTTTGAACAACAATATAGCGTAAAACCTTCAGAACAAGCTGCACAAGGATATAACGCTGCTTGGCGCATTGATGAAGCAGTGCGAGCGCAAGGATCTACTGATAATGCAACCGAAATAATGAGCAGTTTCAGTCAGAGTGCTGAGAATTTTAACTGGTAATCCTGCTTTATTTTACAACAGATCTACCAGCATAAACAGCAGCAGAACCCAACTGCTCCTCAATGCGAATAAGCTGATTATATTTGCTTAAACGTTCTGAGCGTGAGAGCGAGCCTGTTTTTATTTGCCCGCAATTTAGCGCTACTGCTAAATCGGCAATAGTATAATCTTCTGTTTCACCAGAACGGTGCGACATAACGGACGTATAAGACGCACGGTGCGCCATATCTACTGCTTGCATGGTTTCTGACAAAGTGCCAATTTGATTGACCTTAACCAAAATTGAGTTGGCAACTCCCATTTTTATGCCAGAGCTTAGACGTTCAGAATTGGTAACAAATAAATCATCACCAACCAGTTGAACCTTTTCGCCTATTGCTTTGGTTAGGGCTTTCCAACCTTCCCAATCGTCTTCATCCATTCCATCTTCAATAGAGATAATCGGGTAGCGAGCGGCTAAATCAGCTAAATATGCAACATTTTCTTCAGAAGTTAGGCTTTTGCCCTCGCCCTTCATTTCATATTTGCCATTTTTATAATATTCACTTGCGGCGCAATCCAGCGCCAGCGCAACGTCTTCGCCAGCCTTATATCCAGCTTTTTCAATCGCATTCATTATAAAACTAAGCGCTTCATCTGCTGAGGCTAAGTTAGGCGCAAAGCCGCCCTCTTCCCCAACATTAGTATTATGACCTTTTTCACTTAGGGATTTTTTGAGTGTGTGGAAAATTTCTGAACCGATACGAATAGCATCAGCAATGCTAGCCGCACCAATCGGCATAATCATAAATTCTTGAATATCAATCGGATTATCCGCATGTTCACCGCCATTGATAATATTCATCATTGGTACTGGCATAATATGGGCATTTGGCCCGCCAAGATAACGATATAATGGCAGCATAGATGATTCTGCGGCCGCCTTTGCCACCGCTAGCGAAACCCCAAGAATAGCGTTTGCGCCTAGTTTGCTTTTATTTGGCGTACCATCTAATTCAATCATTGCTTGATCAATTTCAATCTGATCAAGCGCATCCATGCCCTCTAATTCGCTAAAAATAAATGTGTTTACATTATCAACAGCATTTAGAACGCCCTTGCCCATATATTCACGCCCACCATCACGAAGCTCAACCGCCTCATGCGCACCAGTTGATGCACCAGAGGGAACAGCTGCACGACCAAAAGAGCCATCATCAAGCGTTACATCAACTTCAACAGTTGGGTTGCCTCTACTATCAAAAATTTGGCGGGCAACAATATCAATAATATAAGACATAAGAATTTCCTAAAAATAAGTTTTACTATTTGTTTGATAATCAAAACTTAAGTGAAAAGCAAAACTTAATTAGTCTTTTATTTTATGAGCATCTAATTGTTTTTCATTTAAGGACTTTAATAGAGCATCTTTTTTTCTGCTCGCTTTTTTTTGCCCAAATTTAATTCTGTTTTGCTCAGCTTTTATTTGCTTTGTAGCTCTAAGTTTGGTTTTTCTAGCTTTTCTTAGGTTTATAATTTCACTCATGTCAGCATTTTATAGATTTTTACTTTAAGAGCAATACCAACGCCACGAACGATCATCACCAGTATCTACATGCACAAAACGCCGTCCGCAATAATACCCACGACCACCGCCAACATTTGCTGCCCACCAATTAAGGATTTTTTGTTTACCAACGCCTTTAATTACCACATCAGCAGCTTTGCAACCTCTATGATAAAGATGATAGCTTTTTTTAACCGAGCGGTTGGCTTTTCTGGTACGACAAGAGCTGGTCACTTCAACAGGGCCAAGCGCTTTGCTCATTTTACAAAGCCCATCATATAATATCTTATCTGTTCCATTTTTAAGCCCGCTAACATTGCAATTTGAGGCAGCTACGGCTTGATATAGATAGATTGGTGTTACGCTAATTGGCATAGCAAAGGCAAAGGCTAGCATTATGCCAACCAATTTGGTTGTAATAGATTTCATCTTATTTCTTTTTGGATTGTTGAATTTTGTGGGGTTTATTGCGTGCCTAAAAAAATGTCACGGACATTGTTATATTATGGTTGATGGAGATAGCTAATTAATAGAGTTAATAGCTAAACTATCAGAACCAGCTGGCGGCAAAAACCAGCAAATTTTGGCAAAATTAAGACTGTGTTAGTTTTTATTAAACCATACGGCTTTGTTTAAGGGCCGCACTAATGAAAGATGCAAACAGCGGATGCGGATCGAACGGGCGAGATTTAAGTTCGGGGTGAAACTGTACGCCAATAAACCAAGGGTGATCAGTGCGCTCAACAATCTCTGGTAATTTACCATCAGGCGATATACCAGAAAAAATAAGACCACTAGCCTCAAGCACTTTACGATATGCCATATTAACTTCATAGCGATGGCGATGACGCTCTGATATATCTGTAGTGCCATAAATATCAGCAATTCGAGAACCTCGTAATAATTGTGCAGGATAAGCACCGAGCCTCATTGTACCGCCTAAATCTGTTTTATCTGAGCGCTCTTGTGTCTGGTTACCTTTAACCCACTCGGTCATCAGCCCAACAATAGGATCTCTAACCTCACCAAACTCGCTTGATCCAGCGCTCTTTAGGCCAGCAATATTTTGTGCTGTCTCAACACAGGCCATTTGCATTCCTAAGCAAATCCCAAAATATGGCACATTGCGCTCACGAGCAAATTGTGCAGCTTTTATTTTGCCTTTTGTTCCACGTTCTCCAAAACCACCCGGAACTAATATTCCATGCACATTCTCTAAAAATGGCGATGGATCATCTTTTTCAAATATTTCAGCATCAAGCCATTTAAGATTGACTTTCACCTTATTATCAATGCCACCATGCACCAATGCTTCTGAAAGAGATTTATAAGCATCTTTAAGTTCAATATATTTACCGACAATGGCAATATTAACTTGGCCTTCTGGATTATGAATGCGGTTTGATATTTCTTGCCATTTTTCTAAGTTCGGCTCTGGGGCATCTTTAATTGTAAATGCTCTAAGCACTTCGCTATCAAGACCTTCATTATGATAAGCTATTGGAACATCATAAATCGATGCGACATCAAGCGCTTGAATAACCGCACTCTCTCGCACATTACAAAATAATGAAAGTTTTTTTCTATCAGATTTTGGTATTTCCCTATCACATCTAACAAGCAAAATATCAGGAGCAATGCCTATTGAGCGCAATTCTTTAACCGAGTGCTGAGTTGGTTTAGTTTTAAGTTCACCAGCCGCCGCAATATATGGCATCAAAGTTAGGTGAACATAAATTGAAGTTCCTCTTGGTAAATCATTGCCTAATTGCCTAATAGCTTCAAAAAACGGCAAAGCCTCAATATCACCAACTGTGCCACCAATTTCGCAAAGCACAAAATCAAAATCTTCATTACCATCAAGCACGAATTTTTTTATCTCATCGGTAACATGCGGAATAACTTGCACAGTTGCCCCTAAATAATCACCACGCCGCTCTTTTGCGATAATATCAGAATAAATGCGCCCTGTTGTGACATTGTCTTTTTTATTGGCAGATCGCCCAGTAAAACGCTCATAATGCCCAAGATCAAGATCTGTTTCTGCACCATCATCGGTCACAAAAACCTCACCATGTTGAGTTGGTGACATAGTCCCCGGATCAACATTTAAGTAGGGGTCAAGTTTTTTTAAGCGCACACTATAACCACGAGCTTGCAACAGTGCACCAAGTGCCGCTGAAGCTAAACCTTTACCAAGTGAGGAGACCACGCCTCCAGTAATGAAAATATAACGAGCCATGGGTGTTATTTATATACACACTTATAAAACATTTGAAATGAAAAATTTATATCATAGTAAAAAAAAGGGGAAATCTTATTTCCCCTATTAAATTAGTTGTTTGTAGGAGCCGGTGGCGCACCACTAGCTGGTGGCAACGCCAAATTAGGTGCATCTATTTGTTGTGAATTAGGATTTGGTTCAGTTTCTAATCCATTCTCACCAGAAAGGCTATTAAGCGCATCAAGAACGTTTACATTTTCGCCTTGTGATTGCTGCTCCAAATTTTCTAATATTGAATTAGTACCTCTTTCAACATCATTAACAATACTTAGGCCAATAGCTGTTGCCATAAATAGCGCTCCTAAAATTGCTGTTGTGCGAGTTAAAAGATTGGCAGAAGTGCGAACAGGTGCAAAACCACCACTATTTCCACCACCCATGCCAAGCGCGCCACCTTCTGAACGTTGCAGTAAAATTACTACAATCATTGCCAGCACAATAAGTAAATATACAACGATTAGGATATTAGCCATTTTTCAAAATTCTTCTTACTATTATGAGTTTGAGTTTTCTCTACACCTATTAAATTATAAATACTAGTATTTTTAGGCAAAAACATGACCTATTTATTGGCAAGCCTCAATTATCTGAATAAAATCACTAGCCTTAAGGCTTGCACCACCAACTAAACCACCATTTACATTATTAAGTTCAAGCATTTCTTTGGCATTGTTAGGCTTCATAGAACCGCCATAAAGAATAGGTGTTTTTTCTCCATTTACCCCAAACCGCTTAATAAGCGCCACTCTAATAGCGTTGTGCATTTCATTAATATCATTAATTGATGGAACAAGACCTGTACCAATCGCCCAAACAGGCTCATAAGCAACGATTATATCTTTAATATCTGTTGGAATTGATTTATCTAGTTGCTCAAGCACAACTTCTAGCGCCCTGCCCTGTTTACGCTCATTTTCGCTCTCCCCAATGCAAATTATCGGAGTGATATCTGCCCTAAAAGCCGCTTCAACCTTTCCTTGCACAATTTCATCACTCTCTCCGCAATCTGCACGGCGCTCTGAATGTCCAACTATAACATATTGCGCCCCTGCATCTTTAAGCATTTCAGCGCTTATATCACCAGTATGCGCACCTGATTGTTCAACATGACAATCTTGCCCGCCAAACGCAATTTTTGAATTCTCGTTTAGTTGAGCGGCAGAAATTAACAGAGTTGTAGGTGGGCATATTACAACATGACATTTATCAGTGTTCATATCATTTAGTATAATATCAAGCTCAACAATTTCGCCTAATTGCTTAATCTTTCCATTCATTTTCCAATTGCCAATTATTAATGGGGTAATTGCCTCATTCATTTTTTACTCTCCTTAAACAAACTATTGGACTATTGCTCTATATTGCCGTAATTCCACATAACAGATATTTTAGCGTTTGCATTTATAAATTGATTGCTAATGTTTAATATCATTATATATAAAAGCCAATAACTTATTCGCTAAAGGAAAATATTTATGCTCGATGGTTTACGAAATTTTGCAAGAACATGGCCAGGTAAAATCTTAGGTGTTTTAATGCTAATCGGATTAGCTGGATTTGGCATGTCTGGAGTTTTTACTTCACTTAACTTCAATACAATAGCCAATGTTGGTAAAGAAGAAATAACAACAAGGGATTTCCAGCGCAATTATTCACGTCAAATCAATGAAATTGCAAACCAAATCGGCTCTACGCCAACCGCCCAAGAAGCAATCGCTTTGGGTATTCCTTCTGCAGTATTAAGCAATTTAGCATCAGAGGCCGTATTAAATTCTTTAGGTAAAGATTTTGGACTAGGAATTTCAGATGAATTATTGGGCGAGAGAATTAAATCAGATCCAAGCTTTAGCACTATAACTGGCAGTTTTGATACACAAACCTTTCGAACAACTTTAAGAAGTAATGGTTGGAGCGAAAATGAATATTTTGAAATGCAAACAAAAGTAGCCATTCGTCAGCAATTAGCGCTTGGTCTTTTTAATATAGAAGCTTCCAAAAGCGCTGTTGAGCTTATGACTAGATTTGGTGATGATAAAAGAGATGTTGAATATTTCATCGTTAGCAAAGATACTATGTTGCCCCCAA